>JABDNZ010000059.1 GCA_013043565.1 Gemmatimonadota bacterium
GAGAGGGGAACATCTTGGAAGTCCTTATGAATCCTGAGGTTTTCCAGGAATTGCCCGAGAGCTTTGTTCTTCCTCATTTCCTCCGAGCGAACGGACACGAGAAGCTGGAGGCCGCCCTGATCCCATCGGCGGACGAGGAAATCCAGGACTGAGAGAGTCGTGTCGTCGGCCCAGTGAATGTCCTCCAAGACAAGGATCACCGGTCCGTCTCTTACGAGGGAAAGGAGCAACTGATAAAAGGCCTCGAAGAGGCGTCTTGGAACGCTTCCGGGCTGGATTTGGGGAGCCTCGGGAATGGGCCCCTCTCCAGGGTAATGGCCCGGCATCACTCCAAAAAGCACCGTCCGCCACGGCTCGTCGAGTTCCCGGAGGACCTCACCCACGTCTTGGCCTCGGAGTGCGTCGATCCAGGGGTTGAGTGGGATGAGCTGTTCCAACTCTGCCGACTCCGCCGAGAAAACCCGCTGACCGTCAACGGGCGGGCCATGGAGAGCTTCCTTGATAAGCCGTGTTTTTCCGATTCCTGCCTCACCAGAGATGAGAATTCCGCGTAGCTCCTTCCCCGGCGGTGTACGCAGCTCCTTCCGGAGGAGGGTCCTTTCTTTGTTGCGTCCGAGGAGGGGTGGCTCGGGTGGGCCTTCCCTGACTTTTAACCTTCCGGGCTCCCCGACCCAGGCTCGAGATGACCTGACGTTTGCCAGGAGAGCCTCGGTGTCCTCCTGGGGCTTCCAGATACCGCCCACGTGTTTTGCGGAGAAATCATCGAATGCCTCTTGAGCCTCCAGCCTTCGTCCGGCCTTGGCTTTGGTTTCCATCAGACGCTGAAGGAGATTCTCCTTCTCCGGCGAGAGCACGAACAAGGCGTCGATGGGCTCGCAGGCTCCTTCCCAGTCCTCCTCCTGAACACACTTCAGCCAGTCTTTCTCGGCTTTTCTCCTGAGTTCCCGACGAAGCTCCCCTTCCCTTCCTTCGATCCAGTCGATCAGGGTCCGGCCCTGGGAATCAGAGATCCTGAGGCAGAACCCCTTGGCCAGGAGGGCTGAAGCGACCTTGAGTCGGCGACCTTCAAGAGAGTTCCAAAAATCTTCCAGGTCGCAGGTGGCGGTCGGAACCGCCGGCCGGATTCCGCCGCCTTCTTTCTGGATCAGCTCACGGCTCCCAGCCCGTGTTCTCAGGCTGTAAAGGAGTTGGCTTAACCTTCTCCCGGCCGTTTTTGGATCGACTCCCGGCCAGAGAATGGAAGAAGCCTGAGAACGGTCGAGGGACCCGACACCATTTCCGAAGACCAGGGCAAGGAGGGCGGCATGGCTCGGGGAGAGGGGCCTCTCTTCAGATCCGGCGAACAGCCGAGGGCCGCCGAATAGCTGGACACGAAAAGTCGCTGTCGCCGAGGTAGTCTTCGTCATTTTACCCGGTGGCTAGGTTTTGCAGGGGCATGGCGCGGCCGCCCGGGCCCCTTCCAGAAAAAGAGCGTTCCCCCGCAGGGGAGGCAAACCCGGCCGGTCATGCCACCGAGTCGCATCAGGATTGTCTCTCCCTGCCGGTATTACCCAATCCTTCCGCAACCCGCCAGGTCCCGACTCCTGCCGGAGGCTCCCCTGGGCCACGCGTCGGTAGGGCTGGAAACAGGCTGGACCGCAGTTTGGGAGAGAGGTTTCCGTCTCGGGCCTCCTTGAAAAGCCAGGACTCTACGATCCACTCCCAGCCGAAACAGGACTTCATCATGGAGGGCCGGAGGCCGGTAAGCCGGTTTAGCTGATTGCTGAATGCGAATCCATCGGGGTAACCCAGGTCGCAGCCAATTCGGAATAGGTTCGCCCTGGGGTCTTGGAGAAGGATGGAGCCTCTAAGGACTCGACCGAAGTGGAGCCAGTGGGAGGGCACCGGGAGCCCCCGACTCATGAAGCGCCGACCGAGTGCCCTTCGGGACATATAGAGGCCTCTGGCCAGACCACTCACGGTGCGGAGATCTCCGGAAAGCTCCAAGGTTTTCCTGAGCAGTCGACGGGTGTCGGGGTCGACCTCGATGCCTCTCCACGCCATGTAGTCCGCTACCTCGACGTCGAATTGGGACGGGAACCGCCGAAGAACGGCCACGAGTTCATCTGTGTCGATCTCGGAGAGGTGGGGCAAGACGCTGTGGGGGCGGCAGGATCTCATGAGTTCGAGAAGGAGAGCCTGATCTCCGAACTCCGAGGTGGCCGGGAGAATGATAACCAGGGCCACACCGGGAGGGCGGGCGCGGACAGACCGAATCCCCGAGGCGAGGTTTCCGAGGCCGGTGTTCCAGAGAAGGGCGAAGCCGCGTGCGGGCGAAGGGCTCCGGGGAATCTGTTGGGGGTGGTCGAGTATCTCGAGTCTCCTGTAGGGGGGAAAGAGACCCAAGAACCGGTGACCCTCGAGGGGGACGCGCATGTTGCCTCCAAGGGGGAAGTGTTTTGGTCGAGGCACAAGATGCCAACCCCATATCAGCGCTCTATCAGCATCTGCGATTTCTACTCCCGTCGGACCTGCCCCGGAGCCCCTGATGAAACCCTGGGACCAGCCACCCCGCTCCCGGTGTATCCAGTCGGATGAATTCAAAAGATTGGCTTGCCTGAATGCCTGTCACCTCCACACCTATCCCGGGACCCCTCTCCAAGGCTCGGTTCGTCGACCGATTGAACCGGTTCTTACTCCAAGTACGACTTGAGGATACGGGTCATGTCGTCGAAGCCCACATGGCCGACCCGGGGCGCCTCAGGGAGCTTCTTCTTCCGGGAAAGAAACTCTGGCTAAGGCCCGCAACCAACCCGGAGCGAAAGACGCGGTGGACAGCGGTCCTGGTTCAGGCCCCCGATGGCCGGGAGTTGGTTTCCCTGGACTCGACTCTGCCAAATCGGCTGATTCGTAACGCCTTGGCTGCCGGGGTCATGAAGGAGTTTCGCGGTTGGCAGCTGGTTCGGGCGGAGTTCCCCCTGGGCCGATCCCGCTTCGACTTCCTCCTCTCCTCTTCGGAGGGGCGGCAGATGGTGGTGGAGGTCAAGAGCGTGACGTTGGTGGAGGAAGGCGTTGGTCTTTTTCCCGACGCGGTGACCGAGCGGGGGGCGAGACATGTCAGGGAGTTGGCCGAATTGGCCGCCGGCCCTCACTGGGAAGCGGCAGTCCTCTTCGTATTACAGCGCTCCGATGCTCGTGAGATCCGGGCGGCCAAACGAATCGATCCCAAGTTCGCAGATGCTTTGGAGGAGGCCAGCCGCTCAGGAGTCCAGATTTCGGGTCGGAGGTGCAGGGTTTTTCCCGACCGGGTCGAGCTGGGGGATCCTGTTCAAGCCGATGTGGGGTAAAGTGATGTCGGACCGTATGTTGGGAGGTGTTGCGGGTGCTGGGACAGGGATTGAACGCGCCTCTTCAATCCTTGTAGAGGGCTTCAGAATTGGACTCGGAAAGCTCTTCGGGAGTGGCCGAGGAAAGGACCGGGGTCTCTACCCCTGGAAACCTCTCCTCGAGAATCTCCTCGTACCCCGCCCTTGCCCCCGGAGCTGAACGCTCTGGAGAATTGGTGGCCCCCGGGAGGAGAACTACCACCAGGGCCAGGGCCAGGGGGACCAAGAAGAGGGTCCAGGAAGAGTGTCGCATGTGACTCCAGGTCGAGGCTTGTCTTTCTATCGTCACGAGTGAATACGTGTTCTTCTACCAAGCATTACGAAAGCAGTCCCTCGAAGATTCGTATGGAGCAGTAACGAGACTGGTTTGGATCGTGCCTCCGGAGGCCGTATGAAACCCAATCGATTGCTGGCGATGCTGGCCCTTTCCCTGCCCATTTGGTCTTCGGGCTGTGGTGATCTCTTGGGCTCAGGCGGCGGTGGGCCGGGCGCCCTCGAGGCCACGGTTCCCGCCCAGGGGGGGAACGCCGTTTCGGTGTTGTCGCCGGTTCAGCTGGTTTTTGATAAAGCCGTGAAGCTGACCAGCCTATCCGCTGCCGTGAGCCTCTGGAACGGCGACCGAGCAGTCATTGTAAATCCCGAGCTGGCGCCCGACGGCAGGACGATCGTGCTGGATCCGGTGGATCCACTGGATTTTGGGACCACCTATCGGGTGGAGGTTTCCGAACTCTTGAGATTCAAAGGGGGCGGGACCTTCGCGAATCCAACCAACTGGGAGTTCACCACCGAGGGACTCTCCCCACCCACTCCCAACCGGGATAGCCTTTTTGTCAACCTGGAGGCCCTTTCCCACGACAGCATGCGGGGCCGGGGGTCCGGTTCGGCCGACGAGCTCAGGGCCGCAGAGTATCTGAGGGACCGATATCTATCCTACGGGCTCCAGGAGCCGCCCGGAGGGGTGATTCAGAGCTTCCAGGCCTTCTCCAACAGGCAGAACCGCACTTTGGACTCCAGGAACGTTCTGGCGGCCGTGCAGGGCTCGGGTGCCCTGGCCGACGAGTGGATCGTCGTGGGGGCTCACTTTGACCACATCGGTTTCAGGGGGCTGGACGATGAGAGTCAGGGCCCCAACAACGGTGCGGACGACAACGGATCCGGAACGGTGCTGATACTGGAGATGGCCAGAATCCTCCAGGATTACGTGGATTCAGGGGGGATGGCGGCCAGAGACCGGCGGTCCGTCCTTTTTGCCGGCTTTGGGGCCGAGGAGGATGGGCTCCTGGGTTCTTGCGCCTATGTCTACGAGAATCCGGCGATTCCGTTGTCGCAAACCAAAGCCATGATGAACTTCGACATGGTGGGTCGGCTTCGGAACAGCACTCTCTACCTCTCCGGCGGAGAGACGTCCAGCGTTTGGGCTCCCTTGGCCGCAAACTCGAATCTGGTGGATCTCTCCGCGCCCCTTTCCACGTCCAGCTGTACAGGATGTACCGACCACGTTTGCTTTTGGCGGGAGGGCGTTCCCTTCCTCGGGTTCTTCACCGGCCTCCACGACGAGTACCACGCACCCGAGGATGATGTGGAGACCATCAATTTCCCCGGTATGGTAGAGGTCGGTTCGGTAGGTATCCGGGCCCTGAGCCGCCTCATGGTCATGGAGGAGGCACCGCCGCTCACGGGGGTCTATCCGCTGTCTCAGTAAGGTTCGTACGGAGCACCACCAAACCCGCCGTTCCCTACTTGCGCCTGGATTCCTTGGATTTATTTTTAGAACAAGAATTCGCCTTCTAGGTTTTTGAAAGCATCCATGACCATGGAATCTTCAGGCCGAACTGGGTTCATCACCTCCCCCCTCAAGCCGCCGAAGCAGGATCGGAGCAGAAGGACGCTGGACAGCATCGCCCTCGCTGCGTTGGAGCTTATGGAGGAGGGTGGCGTGGAGAACGCCACCGTGGCGGCCATCGTGGAGCGAGCCGGCGCGTCCGTCGGGTCGTTTTATGCCCGGTTCGACGGGAAGGACGACCTGATCCTCTACCTCCAGGATCGGATCTGGGCCGAAGCCCGGGATCGTTGGGACCAGGCCCTGAGAGCCCAGGACTGGGAGAAGCTCTCCATGGAAGCGGTCGTGGAGGGGGTGGTGGGCCTTCTTCTCCGATCGTTCAAGGCGGACTACCACCAAAGGGAGGTCCTCGGTCGGGAACGTCGGCAGGACGACGAGGGGGCCCGGCGGGTTTTTGCTTTTCACCAACACATTCTGGCGACCGTGACCCCCCTTTTCCTTGCCCATAGGGCGAGAATCACCCATCCCGACCCCGAATGGGCCATACGCTTGGGCTACCGCTTCGCTGTCGGATCCATTCGAGAGCTCCTGGAGTTGGAGGGAGCTGTGGGGGTCGTCGACGGGGCAGCGACGGCAGAGGCCCTGATCCCGGAATTGGCCCGTGCCTGGACCGCATATCTGGGGGCTGCCCAGCCTGAAAAACGGGAGGGGGGAGCCAGGGAGGTCGATTTCTTCGACCCCTGGGGTTAGAAAACCCTTTCTGAAGCGCCCGAATGGCCCTATCCTGGCCCATCTTGGTTCCAAGGGTACCTGAGGTTCCCCTGGGGGAAAAACGCCCCGTGAAGCCCTTCTTCGCGCTTCTACCCACTTCCCAACTCGCCCTGGCATTGGGGCTTTGGGTTTTTGCGGTCGCCGGCCAGGAACTCCCTGCTCAGGAACCACCCCCCTCGGTGGCCCTTTCCGCCGTCCGTATTACGCCTGAGTCCGCCGAGGTTTTTCGCCTCGACGGGTTTCTGACTGAGGCGTTCTGGGCCGAGGCCCAGCCAATCACCCAGTTCAGGCAGAACGAGCCGGCTGAGGGAGAGCCCGCGACCGAAGACACGGAAGTCCTTGTCGTGTATGACGATGAGAACCTCTTTGTCGGTGTCCGCGCCCTGGATTCCGAGCCGGAACGGGTGGTCAGCAGGATCCTCGAGCGTGACAAGATCATGCAGAAGGACCCTTTCTTCGGGCGGCCTGTCTTCGGAGGGGATGACGCCATCGCCATCCTCCTGGATCCCTTCGACGACAACCGGAACGCCTACGTTTTCGCCACAAATCCCAATGGAGCGGAATTCGACGCCCTTTTGGCCGACGAAGGGAAGGAGTTCAACGCAGATTGGCGGGGAGTCTGGGAGGTCGCGGGCACCAAAACCGCCGAAGGATGGTCGGCCGAGTTTCGAATCCCCCTCCGCACCCTCCGATATCCCAACGATTCTGAACGCCCCTGGGGCTTCAATGTCTACCGGATCATCCGGCGAAAGAACGAGAAGGCCCTCTGGCGGGCCTGGTCCCGGGACAACGGCGGGTTTCATCGCGTGAGCCAGGCCGGAGACCTGGAAGGCATCGGGGGGCTGCCCCCCACCGGACGTAACCTGGAGACCAAACCCTACGTGCTGGGCGGCTTGGAGGAGACCCGGCGGGACGACGGGACGCTGTCCAGATCCTCTGAAACCTCGGTGGGCCTGGACATGAAAACCGAAGTCAGACCGGGACTTGTGCTGGATCTGACCCTGAACACGGACTTCGCTCAGGTGGAGGTAGACGACGAGCGTGTCAACCTGACTCGCTTCAGCCTCTTCTTCCCGGAGAAGAGGGATTTTTTCCTGGAAAACTCCGGGGTTTTCGACTTCGGGGTTCAGGGGAATCCCTTCGAACCGCCCCAGTTCCAGATGTTCTTCTCCAGGAGGATCGGCATCGAGGAGGATGAGGACGAGGTGGTGCCCATCATGGGAGGGGGCCGCCTGACGGGCCGACTAGGCGGGCAGACGGTGGGCCTCCTCACGGTTGTGACCAACGAAGTGAAGGACATTGTTCCCCGGGAGGTTTTCTCGGTGGCTCGGGTCAAACGGGACATCGGGGACAACAACTATTTCGGGGTCATGGCCACGGACCGCCGGAGCTCTGATGGGCAGAACACCGTGGTGGGAGCTGACGGTTCGTTCTATCTGACCCCGGCAACCAACGTCCAGGCCTGGTTTGCCCACACCTTCACCCAGGGCGGGGGAGGGGACGACCTGGCCTATGGGGTTTCAGGGACCTGGAGGTCGGATCTCTGGGAGATCTTCGGCCGAATCATTCAGGTAGGGCCGGAAACCGAAGCAAAAGCGGGGTTTATCCAGCGACACGACGTCAGGCGCTCGGAGATCTTCGCAAGGAGGAGCTTTCGCCCGGGCTTCTTGAACATTCGTAGAGTGGATCTCTGGTTTGGAGGGAACATCTTCACCTCCGTAGACGGCACTCTCGAGGACTGGGCCGGGGGGCCGGTTTTGGCCACCCAATTCGAATCCGGGGCTGAATTGAACGTATTCTTCCAGCCGGGCGAGAATCGACCGGACGAAGACTTCGACCTCGCTGATTCACTCTATGTGCCTGTGGGTGAATACGATGCGACGGTCACCATGGTCATGTTCTCCACCAATCCGTCCCGCCCGGTGGTTCTCAGAGGCAACGCAAACGCTTCGAATTTCTACGGGGGGACCCTTCGGGCCGTCGGCGGGAACGTCACGGTGGCCCCCATCCCGCAGGTGGCCCTTTCGGCGGGGATGGACAGAAGCCGGGTGAAGCTTCCCTCCGGCGAGTTCACCTCGAACCTCATAAACCTAAGGGGGACTTACTCTTTCTCGACTCGCCTCAGCGCCAATCTGCTGGTCCAGTACAACTCCCTGGACGAGGTTTTCTCCAGTAATTTGAGGGTCAACTTCATCCACCGGCCCGGCAGCGACCTCTTCCTGGTTTTCACGGAGGAGAGAGGTGTGGACGACGACCTCTGGAAGATCTCCGACCGGGCCTCGGTGGTGAAGCTGACGTATCTAAAGCGTTTCTGAAGGAGACGCCGCTTCTAAATCGGTTTTACCCCCTGGATCATTCCGCTTCGAATCGACCCGATGAAACTCAGGATGATCTCCTCCTGGGCCGGGTGGGAGGCCAAATAGTCCCGGACCGCCGGATCGGCCGTGAGCAGATCGTTGGGATAGGCCTTTTCCTCGACGATTTCCACATTCTCCAGCCCGGAGGCCCTGAGTTCGCCGAGGTACTCGTCCTCCTGCACGGGTAGGCAGCCCACCAGGGCATCCGTGTTCTCCAAAAGGAACTGGGGTGTGGGATGAACGGAGATCAGGTCGGAGATCATGATTCGTCCCCCGGGCTTCAGGACCCTGACGACCTCCTTGAACACTCGGTCCCGGGCCGGAGAAAGGTTCAATACGCAGTTGGAGATCACCGCATCCACGCTGTTGTCCGGCACCGGGAGAGCCTCGATCTCTCCAAGGCGGAATTCCACGTTGGCGTAGCCTCCGGCCTTCGCCGCTTTTCGAGCCCTCTCGATCATGTCGGGCGTCATGTCCACGCCGATGACCCGTCCATCCGGCCCAACCTCCTTCGAGGCCAGGAAACAGTCGATTCCTCCTCCAGACCCCAGGTCCAGCACCGTCTCGCCCTCCTTCAAGCTTGCCAGGGCCGTTGGATTGCCGCACCCCAACCCGAGGTTGGTCCCTTCGGGTAAAATGTTGAGCTGGTCTTTTGAGTAACCTACAGTCTGACCGATGGTTGCGAGATCGGTAAGGCCCTCCCCATCGGTGCTACATCCGCATCCACAGCCGACGGATCCTTCCCGAGCGATGGAGCCGTAGCGGTCTCGGACCGCCCGTCTGATGTCATCCTCTTTCATGGTTTTCTCCCTCAACAGCAGGTTGGACCCTTGGGGTCCATTCTGGTGGAAATGGTTCGGGTCAATCGATCCAGGAGGAGGGGAAGGGCGGCCCGGACGTCCGGTTCGAATCCTTCCAGGAGGTCCGTGTACTCCTCCGACAGATCGTTCATGATTTTCCGGGCCAGGCGGTGCCCAGCCTCCGTCACCTGAAGGATTACGACCCTCCCGTCGGCCTTCGGGGCCCGCTTTCGCACCAACTCCTTCTCGAGGAGGGCCTTGGCCAGGCGGCTGGCGGTGCTCTTTTCCAGGTACAGGTGGGTTCCGAGCTCTGTCACCGTCATGGGCCCGTTCTGGATCAGGGCCTGGAGTGCGTGACACTGGCTGACTGAAAGATCGTAACAGCACGCCCGGTCCCGGTCCCGGAACTGGAGAACCCGGATCAGCTCGCCCAGAGCGTCCTGCAGACGAGCGGCGTCCCGAAGGAGGGAAGGGCGGTGAATTGTGGCTGCCTGGTCTTCCACTGGGCGTATCTTCCTGAAAATCCTGGACAAAACTAGTTGTCGTCTACAACTGTTGTGAGATACAACTAAATCAATTCCGGGCCCGCGTCAAGGGTTCTGAAGAGTGTTCTGAAGAGGGTTCTGGGCAGGGTTTTGGGGTCTGTCAGTCCCAGTTCGGTTTTTCCGATTCTCTTACATGGCATTTCTTGTGGCAGGGTCGGAGAGTGATTAACGTCGTTCACCATTTTTTCGGGGGCCGGAGGGACTCCGGAGCCACCCAAGGCGAAAGGTCGTGTGACCGTGAGAGGGGTGAAGAGAGGACCGAGCCTGAGACTTCTGCTCACATCCCTGATGCTGGCGTGTTTCGTCTCCGGCTGCTCGAAGGAGGACAGGGCGGCTTCCGCCCTTGCCGAGCTTGGGGAGGCCTATTCCGCCAGTGAGTTGGGGTTGGCCAAAAGGTTGTCGGAGTTCACGACCCAGTACGAGGCCTTGGCCGAGAAGTATGCCGGGACCCGGGCTGCCGTGGATGCGGAGACCTGGTTGATTACCGGAACCTCTGCGGCCGAGGAGGAGGAGGCGTCGGTTGAGCTCGCGAACCTGAAGGAGGCATACGCCGAGAGCGAGCTGAGTAGAACAGAGAAGAACGAGGAGTTCACTTCCCGGTATGAGGCGTTGGCGGGCGAGTTTTGGGGCACCGAGGCCGCTCTGGAAGCGAAGTTCTGGCTGATCCGCCGGGCTCCCCGGGATGCGAGATCAGCGACTATCGGTGAGGCCACCGATGCCATCTTCGCGCGGTACGCGGAGTCCCCCCACATCAAGAGGCTCGGGGACCTGATGAGCAGCTTCTCCGTGGAGCAACGCGAGAAATACTTTGGGGGACTCCGGGAGAACTCTCCCCACGCCGAGGTAAGAGCGGCGGTCATCTATGATCTCGCTCGTTACAAGAAGCGGTACATGCGGTATGGGATGGTTGAGGATGCTCCCGAGACCAGGGAACAGGTCGAGGCGGACCTGAACCTCCTGATGGAAGAATACGCCGATCTCCCAACGGGAGGCTCCACATACGGGGTCATGGCGGACGCACTCCTGAACGCATACACCGACGAGGAGTTGGCCATTGGCCAACGAGCCCCGGAGATCATCGGAGTCACCGCCGACGGAAAGGACATTCGGCTGGGCCAATTCCTGGGTAGGGTGGTGGTCATCGACTTCTGGGGAGATTGGTGAGGCCCTTGCCGGGCCATGTACCCGCACGAGCGGTCGCTCGTAAGCAGACTTGAAGACGAACCGTTCTCACTCGTTGGGGTTAACAGTGACCCCAAAGAGGACTACTTCGAAGCAATCGAGAAGGAAGACATTTCCTGGCCGTCGTTCTGGGACGGAGGAGATACCAACGGGCCAATCGCCACGAAATGGGGCGTAGGTGGTTGGCCGACCATTTACATCATCGACCACGAGGGAATCATCCGGGACAGGAACAAGCGGGGTGAAAAGATGGACGAGGTGGTCGATCGTCTTCTCGAGGAGATGAAGGGCGGATGAGGTCTACGAAGCTCTCTGCGCCGACTCCCAGGCCAACATGGCGCCCTTCCGTGTCGGCCCCCACCTGTACTGTCCAAAATCACCCATCTCCCTGATCACTCGATGACAGGGAATGAGGTAGGCTATGGAGTTTCTGCCCACGGCCGAGCCCACCGCACGGGCCGACCCGGAGGAGCCCATGGCTCTGGCCAGGCGCCCGTACGTCGTCACCGCCCCGGATGGTATCCTCAGCAGGGCGTTCCACACCTTGAGCTGGAAATTCGTGCCCTTCAAGAAGAGGGACAGGGGCGCCTTGGGGGGAGAGCCCTCGCCTGGGTTGAAGATGGCGCGAGCAAAATGCCCCGTGGTCCCGGCCGATTCGGCCAGGGACGCGCCGGGCCACTCCTCCTTCAGGCCGGCCAGGGCGTCATCTCGGTCGCTATCTCGGTCCGAGCCAAGAAAAGCCAGGTGGCATAGGCCCCTCTCCGTGGCAGCAAGCAGGGCGTCGCCGAACGGCGTCGGGTGGAATCCGTACCCGATGCGCAGGGAAAGACCACCGCTTTTGTATTCACCCGGCGTGACCCCTTCGGTGTTGATGAACAGATCGTGAAGTCGGGCTGGACCGGAAAGTCCCGACGCGAATGCGGTGGCCAGGACGGGCTCCGACTCCTGCAGAAGCCGCTTGGCGTGTTCCAGCGTCAGGAACTGGAGGAAACGCTTCGGGCTTACCCCGGCCCATCGGGTGAACAGCCGTTGGAGATGGTACTTGCTAAGGCCCAGGGCCCCAGCAAGTTCATCCAGTGACGGCTGGTCGAGATAGTTGTCGTCCAGGTAGCGGAGGGCTCTGGCGACGGTCTCGTAATCAGAAGAAGGGGACATGGCAATCGGCTTCGGGGTCGGGTTCTGGTCTCGAGCATCAATCTCGGGAAAAACCGGACGTCAAACGACCCGATTCTTGCTCGGGCGAATCATCCTCCTCCAATCAGAGTCCCGCACCGGAGCATGGCCAAGGACGCTTGCCGTCCCATGAGACCCTCCGACGTCAGGACGACTTCGCCATGAGGACCCAGGCCCACAGCTTCTCCCTGGGTTTCCTGGAGGGTCCTCAGGAGCGCCCTGTTTCCTGGGATCGGCGTGAGCCCGTCCTCATCGACGCTGAAGAACGTGAGGGCCTCGTAGGTCCGGATGGCTACTACCTTTCCATCCCAGGTTGCGTCGGCGCCGGTGACCTGCCGGGGAATGGGGAGTCGGCCGGTGGAAAACGTTTGCACCGCCTCCAGGGTCACCTCCTCGCCGACCCGTAGCGGAGGAGGGTAGCGATAGAGCGTGACGGCATCACTCCGACCCTTGCTGACCAAGAAGACCCTCTCTCCCGGGAGGACAAAAAGCGCCTCCATGTCTCGGGGCCCGTCCGGGAGGGCCATGGGGAAGGCGTCGGCCGGTTGTGAGGTTCCGTCGTAGTTTCCCGGATCGGGTAACCTGTAGAGGGTTGTCCGAGCCCGGACCTCTTCGTTGTCACCCACGTCAGCGATGTAGATGCAGGAACCCGCCTCACACTCCCCTGTCGCGATGTCTTCCCAATCGCGATTCGAAGCCCCGTCAAGCGGGATCTCGGCAAGCAGCGCACCGGAAAAGTCGATGGCGTAGATACTGGCCGGATGGCCACCATCGTTGTGGCTGAAGAGGATGCCGTCCTGAGACCTGCTCCAGGCGACCCCGGAGCTTTCCCGAAGGACGTCCGGGAGGGCCCTGGCCGGCCCGGCAGCGACACACGCCGTCGTGCCGGCGGCATTCCAGCCGCAGGACAGGACAAGAAGGGGAAGGAGGAGGGTGAGAGCCCTCATTTGCCCGGGGGGGTGACTCCACGTTGGATGAGCGCCCCATCCAGGAGCCGACGGAATTCCTCGAGGGGGAGGGCACCCGGTAGCGTGCGTCCGTCGACGATGTAGTAAGGGGTACCACGGGCTCCGGCTTGCTGCCCGAGGCGGATGTTCGCCCTCACCTTGTTGTCTCGCCATCCACCCTCGATGCACGCCTTGAACCTGTCGAGATCCAGGCCTTCCTCCTCAGCCAAGTCACCGAAGAAGGCGTAAGGGTCTTCACTGTTCCGCCACCCTCGTTGGGTGGCGAAGAGGCGGCCCTGCATGGGGAAGAACTGGTCTTGTTCTCCGGCACACTCCGATGAGATGGAGGCTTCCAGACCGTTGGGGAACATGCCGATCACGAAGGGGACGAATTTCCACTCCAGGTATCCCCCATCGACATAGATCTCTTTGATGACGGGGAAGGTCTCTTCATGGAAACGCCTGCAGTAACCGCACCCAAAGTCACTGAACTCCAGGACTTTCACCGGAGCCTCTGCAGACCCGAGATTGTACCCCATCTCCGAGATTCGCGGCGGTTCCGCGACCTGCTCCTGTTCGGAGAGACGGGGGCTGGTGGAGGGGGGTGAGGTCGGCCGTTCGGCGGCAGGCTGTTGGGCCGCCGATTCCAGGATGGCACCCACCACGCTGTCGGACCCGGAGGTCTGAGCTTGGACCTCGTCTCCCTCCCCGCCGCAAGCGACGAGGGGAAGCAGGAGGAGGCAGAATGGCAAGATCTTCAAGTAAAAATCCTCGGTTGCACTTTTCTCGGACTCAATTCCTTCTCAGCCCTCAGGGGGTTTCCTGAGCCCCGTGGGTGTCGCTCTTCCACATCGCCCGCCCTTCTTCCATCCACGGCCCCGGGACGGCCTCTCGGCCGTCCTGAATCACGATAGTCTCGGAGACCTTGTCGTGGATGGCCTGCCGATTCGGGTCCCAGAAGATCTGGGCGAACCCCAGCAATCCCGTGGCGAATCCGGCAGCGTATCCACCGGCCCGCTCAAATGAAAGCCACCAGTTCAGGGGCCGTTTGTCAATCATGACCACCCTGATGCGGAAAATCTTCTTCCCGACGCTGGTGCCCTTCCACCACGCGTGAGTGACGGTGAGATAGAGGGCCGCCCACCCAAATCCGATGCCCAGGTCGTCGACCAAGCCCAGGAGCCAGGCGAGAAATCCCTTGTTCCTTTCCGCCTCCAGGTCCTCCCTGGCACGGGCCAGGTCAGTCTCGGCGACTTCCCGGTCGTCCTCCGAGATCCGGAGAGCCCTGTTCAGGCGGTCGATGCTGTCTGCGGCGGCCTCGCTGAAGGGGGCCACCGAATCTTCCTCTACCACGTTTTCGCCCCCCACGGGGGTGACCTCCGGCGGGGGTGAGAGGTTGTCGATGGCCATCTCCACCATCTCCTGCGCGGCGGAAGACCAAGGAGCGTCCTGCGGCAGGAGCTCGATAAGCACATCCCGAATCTCACCCCGATCCAGACCGGCATCGTAGGCGTCTCCCACGAACTCGTTCAGGAGGGCTTGAGCTTCCTCCTGTCCTTCCGCTCGCTGAAGGTCCAGGTACCCGCCGATGCCCTGGAGAATACCGATGAGCGGGCTGGTTTCACCCTCCCCCCTGGCCAGCTCTTCTGGCGAGAGGGCCCCGGTTCCCTGGATCGTGATCCCGCTGTCCGCCTCATCCAGGGTTTCTTGGATGACATCGCCCCACCGGATCCAGACGATCACCAGGACCGTGACCCCAAGGATGAGAAACCCCAGACATCCGACGGCGATGCGGAACACCTTGCCGAGAACGTCCCTTCCCGGCTTGCGGAAGGCCAACCAGAAGAGGAGAGCGACAGACCCGATGGCCAAGGGCGCCGCGCCGATCTGGGCGATGAAACCGATGACAACGAGGTCGATGAGGATGGCCCCAAGGCGTTGCCCGGGCGTCGCAAGGGGGTGGCCCAAGAGGTCGGGGTGGACCGCAAAGGCATAGGGGGTGACGATGGAACGTGGGTCTAGACGGCGGTCCATGGCTTCAGGTCAGTGCCGGTGTGAGTTGTCCTCGGGACGGAGCAGGGGTTGCCGCGGCCAGGGTCAACGCTTCCGGAGGTATGCGCCCAGGACTAACCCGGCCGCGGCCCCCAGCAGGGCCGTTCCGGCAATGACACGGCCTCGGGGAGTGAGGCTGGTCACCCGCTCTTTCCCCGTATCCACGGCCCGTTGGACTGCGGCACTGGCTCTGTGGGTGAGTGTCGGCGCATCAGCTGCGACTCCGACCTCTGGCATCTCCCCTTCACCCTCCCAGTACGACCGGACGGCGGCTTCTTCCTCTTCCATGTGGCACTCGGGACAGGCCAGAAAACCCTTTTCCCGGGCGGTTCGGTTCGGGAAGACCATTTCCTCCCCGCATTTGGGGCAGGGAAGGCCGGCGGGTAGGGCGGCGATAAGGCCGTACAGAACGCCCTTGGACAGGTCCAGTGCCTCGCTGATTTGATTTACACTCTGGTCCGACTCCCAATAGAGGCTGTTTGCTTCCTCGTATAGGGCGTCTTGGTCCGGGAGCACGCTGGACATGAAAAACCTCCTGTAGCCTGATCTCTTGACCCATCGTGAGGGCACGAACAACATAGCCGTGCCGATGGGGGGACGCGAGCAAGACGGCGTCCCCGCCAACCCTGGTATCTTCCTCCTACCGGAGAGCCGTTCGTGAAGATCCCCGTGTCCCACGGACACTTGGAAGCCGCCATCCAAAACCCAGGCGGCGATCCCCGGGGTGGGGCGGTATTCTGCCACCCCCATCCGGTCCAGGGGGGGACGATGCATACCAAGGCCGTGTACAGGGCGGGGCAAGCGCTTAACCAGGTCGGATTGCGGACCCTCCGGTTCAACTTCAGAGGTGTCGGGTTCAGCACGGGTAGCTACGACGAGGGAATAGGGGAGGAGGAAGACGTCCGGGCCGCTCTGGACTGGCTCGAGCTGGGATTACCCGAACGTCCCGTCATCGTCGGGGGCCTCTCGTTCGGGTCCATGGTGGGCCTGAAGGTGGGGGTGGAGGACGCACGAGTCGTGGCCCTGGTGGCCCTTGGCACGCCGATTCATGTGTACGACTACTCTTATCTTGCGGACGTAGAGAAGCCGGTCTTGGTCGTCCAGGGAGAGTATGACGAACATGGATCGGCCCAGGAGGTGGAGGAAATCCTAGGAGGATTGGGAGAGCATGTCACCGTGAGATCGGTGCAGGGCGCAGGTCACCTTTTCGAGGATCACATCGAAGAGTTGCAAGGTTTCATTCGGGAGTTCTTCACCCAAGGTCAGGGTGCCAGTGCACTGGAAGCGGTTCGGCCGGAAAGCAAGGGTACGATCTTATGAGAGATCGAAAGCGGATTCTTGGGAATCTCGAAGAGCTCTACAGAGAGGCCTTCGGGAGAGCGGAGGGGAAGGGAGACGACGAGCACATGGCCAGGTTGGACTTCGAGTTCCAACGGGACCAGCTCCTCCTGGAGATAGGCTTGGATTTGCGGGAGCTCTTGGCGGCCATGGAGTCAGGGAAGGACGGGGAGGGGAAGACCACGTCTCTATTGGAAAAAGCCCAGGCCATCCGAAAATTGACCCGGTTGCGGTGAACGCGATCGGGATAGGAGGAGCGTGGAATGAAGATCTACACCCGGACGGGGGACACGGGGGACACGGGTCTTTTTGGGGGCGGTAGAGTGTCCAAAGCACATATTCGGGTCGCGGCGTACGGCACGGTGGATGAATTGAACGCATCCCTTGGTGTCTGCCGGGAGGCCGTGGGGGTTCCGGAAATTCGGGATGGTCTCGGCCGGATCCAGAATGACCTCTTCAACCTGGGAGCCTCCCTGGCCACGCCCGGCTCGGAGGATGGAACGGCCAAAGCATCCATCCCAAGATTGCCGGAAGCCAGGATCCAGGAGATGGAAGAGTGGATCGACGCGGCCATGGCTGACCCCCCGGAGTTGCGGAGTTTCATTCTGCCGGGAGGGAGCCGAGGCGGGGCGGCCCTTCACATGGCGCGGACGGTTTGCCGTCGGGCAGAAAGGGGGATCGTCCGTCTCGGCGAACAGGAAGCCGTTCACTCGTTGGTCCTGATGTATCTCAACCGCCTTTCGGATCTCCTGTTCGCATGGGCTCGTCTGGAAAACTGGAATCAGGACGTGTCTGATGTCCTGTGGGAGAAGGAACAGGATTGAGGACTTGACGAACTTGTCATCTGGTGTAACCTGGCAGGTAAGGCCCCGTGTGAGGAGAGAACCGGTGGCAAGACCCTAGGGAGGCGGAATGACTTATATCATTGCAGAACCGTGCATAGGGACGAAGGATGCCGCGTGCGTCGAGGTCTGCCCGGTGGACTGCATTTACGAAGGTGAGGATCAATTCTACATCCACCCGGAAGAGTGTATCGACTGTGGGGCCTGCGAGCCCGAGTGCCCGGTTCAGGCCATTTTCCCAGACACGGACGTGCCTCCGGAATGGACAAACTTCATCGAGAAGAACGTAGCATTCTTCGAGTGATCTCCCCCTGGTGGTCAGGAAAAAACTGGCGGGGGCCGGAAAGACGTTCCGGCCGCCGCTTCTTCGGTTTATTGGGGATCCTGGTCGTGTTGGTCCTGGCTGGTTGTGGATTCGAGCGGCAGGCAGGAGAAGGTCCCCCCGCATCGGGGGAGGTAAGCGGGGACCCTGGTTCGGAAATCGGAGACATGCTTCGGGCCTCGGCCGCCTCTTGGAATGGCGGGGACCTCGATGGGTTCATGGACGACTATTGGAGGTCAGATGATCTGACCTTCTCGGGTGGGACCGGCGTGACACGGGGTTGGGAGAGTGTTCGGACCCGGTATCTGGACACCTACTGGGCACCCGGGGCCTCTCGGGATTCCCTTCGTTTCGAGGGAATCGAAGTGA
>JABDNZ010000061.1 GCA_013043565.1 Gemmatimonadota bacterium
TGAAGTCTGCCCAAGGAGGTTCCGCCTCAAATCCAGATCCCGGTGCAGGACCACGGAGGCGACCTCCCCTGCGAGGAACATCAACTCGCCCGTCACCTTTGGGGAAAGCGGGGGTCGAGGTGTGAGAGAATCGGCGACAAGGAACCAGGATCTGGGGCCGTCACTTCCCAGAGCGACGGAGCAATAACTGGAGATTCCCTGCCCGACTTTCTCCCAGCGGTCACCCGCCAGCGGCACGTCCAACAACCCTGGGACGCTCGTGTCCCAGGCAGTTCGAAGCGGCGCCGGAGAGAAGAACCGCCTTGGATGGTCTGTGGCCAGATCCAGCAGCGTGTTGGGATGGGCGAGGCCGGAGCCGTATTCGTCGAGCCAGACCACGGCGCTTCGGTCGGCCCCCACCAGACAGGCAACCTGCCAAAGGAGTTCCACGATCCCCGTACCCCCGGATTCCGATGCATGGAGGGCCAGGGTTCGCCTGAATCGGGCTTCTCGCCGAAGCCTGTAGGTCCCTAAGTGGACGATATCAATCTGGTCCATAGATTCCGGGTATGATTACCAGAAAGGGGGGCTCACGGAAAGTACCCGCCGTTTCCGAGAAATACAACGGCGGGGGATCCACTCCCGCCACCCCACCCTTTCAGGCCACCTCCGCCGACCTGGGTCTGCTCCTCATGGCTTTGATTTGGGGAATCAACTTTCCTTTGATTAAGGCTTCTCTTCCCGAGCTTCCACCCCTGGCCTTCAACGCTCTCCGGTTCCCACTCGCCGCCGCAACCGTCCTGCTGATCCTCAAGGCGAAAGGTCGGGTGAGATGGCCGGAAGCCGGAGATTGGCCACGAGTGATCGGGCTGGGAATCGTCGGGAACGTGGTGTATCAGGCGTTCTTCATCTTTGGCGTGGACAGGACCTTCGCGGGAAACGCCAGCATCCTCCTGGCGACCACCCCCGTGTGGACATTGGTCCTCTCCACGGCAAGTGGCCACGAGAAGCCAAGCCTCCAGGTGTGGGGCGGGATCCTGGCCACCCTGTCCGGAATGTCTCTCGTGGTTCTCGGCGGGCGACTTGAGGTCGGGGTCCCGGGGTCCGTGTTCTCCGGAGATCTGCTCATGATCGGCGCGGCCGTCACATGGTCGATCTATACCGTGGGCTCTCGAGGGCTGATCCAGAAGTACGGATCTCTTCCTGTCACGGCCTGGACACTATGGATCGGCTCCCTGGGCCTCGTGATCGTCGGAACGCCCACTCTCCTTCGGACCCCCCTTTCGGAAGTCTCTCCTTTGGCCTGGTCGGGCATGGTATACGCCGGCGTCCTGGCCATCGGCCTCGCATACATCCTCTGGTATCGGGGGGTCCAACGAATCGGCAACTCTCGGACGGCTGCGTACTCCAACCTCACGCCGGTGATTGCCCTGATGGTTGCATGGATATGGCTGGAGGAAGTACCGAGTCCTCTCCAGGTCGCAGGAGCCGCCGTCGTCCTGGTGGGTCTGTCTTTGGCTAGACTCGGTCGGGAGCGTGGCAGTTAGCGTCTCGGCCGGAGGAGCCCGGCTTCGGAGGGGTCACAAGTCCTCGGATCCGGACCCTAGCTCGCCTCGGTGCAACACCTCAGGGAATTCGTAGTAGAGTACCCCGTCCTTCGAGATTTCGGACCGGACGCGGAATCCGTCGTCCATCGAGACCAACACCTTCTCGGCGGCCGGCAAGGAGAGGTTCATATCCGAGGCCACCTCGGTTACGGTGAGGGTCCCCCCTTTATGAGTGGCGAGCCGCAGTACCTTTTGCTGGAGTCGCTGCATGAGGGCCTTCCGGCGATCGTTCAAGCCCTTCAATCCCCACCAAAAGGACCCCGTCCCGGTGGCGCCAATAACACTTCCCACCCCGACGGCGGCCAACTCGGCCTCCACGATCCCCACCACGACCAGAATGGTGGCGAGGATGATAAGGCCCACGCCGAAGAGTCTCCTCATCAACCCTCCCCTGGGGAGGGGGGGGAGATTCTCCGTTGTCATGGGAACCTGGCTTTTCCCCTCCTGAGGAGGCGGGAGGGCCTCGGGATACATATGCCATGCCAGGCCGCAGCTGGGGCAGATTACCCTGTTTCTGCGAAGGAGCCAGTATCCAAGCCCGGCAAGGCCATAGGTAAAGAGGCTCACCCCGATCAGGAGGGCGATATGAGAAGACCGCTTGAAATAGGGAATCCCGTCCCCCTGATACCCGCACCGGGGGCACCTACGGACGTTTGAATGCATCGACAATCCGGCCGAGGCAACCGCCCCACAGGTAGGACACCGGCTGGTTCCGGGTTCGAGGTTTTCGCCGCAGGTTGAGCAACGCATTCTGGTCGGTACGCGGGTAGAAGGACGCCTATCTCAGGATCTCCCTACGAGATCCCCCTACGGAAGATTCATGCTATCACTGGAGGCGGACCACCAGGACCTGAAGACCCATCGCCTTTTCGGGCAGTTCGCCGTGGGGTCCGCCTGCGCTGAAAGCCATGCCACCGCCACTGGGTGGGTTAATGATGAAGTAGTTCGGCGCAGAAGACCAGAGGTTCCCTGAAATGGAGGCGGACTGCTCCCCGAAGAACCGGACTTCAAGCGGGTAAAACCCTTCGAAGGCCGAGAGGACCAGCCTGAGGTCCACGCCCTCAACTCTCAGGTCCGGGCGGACCGGCAGATTGATCCCATCCAGATACAGAGATCCAGCCCAGTCAGCAAGGAGCCGGGGCCAGGTCAAGCCCACCGCCGCCGACACGTTCGCAGGACCGGAGAGGGTCGAGCTCACCAGGGCAGCGAGGAGGTTTTCCGGGGTGGCGCGCCCGTACACCTGTTTCAGAAAGAGCCACCCGGCCCCACGTTCGTCGAGACTCCCCGGGGGGAGGGATGCAAGAACGCTCGTCTGGCCCGGATTCTCAAGGAAACGGGCGGCCCGGATCCAGTTTCCCAGGCGGTATTGGTGGGCTTTGCTGACCTGGTGGGAAAGGGCATAGGTCTCTCCTACCAGGTCCTCGGCCATCTGGGCCAGAGCTTCGGACAGCCAGAGTGCTTCCGTGGTCTCTGCCTTGCCCAGGAGCATCCGCTGATTGAAGTGCACCATGTGCTCGAATTCGTGTGCAAGGACCGCCGGAATCGTGGAGAGGGCCGTGAAACGGCTGATGGCGGGGCCCTGACTCCCGGTCGGATCCGGGACCATGGCGTAGAAGACCTCACCTTCATTACTTCCGCTACGCCCGGCGAGCAGGTCCAGGCCATAGAAGAACCCACCCACATACCCATCCGACCCGGGATCGGTGAGACGGTTCACCGCCGGGGTGAGGAGAATGATCACCCTTTCATTCTGGTCCAGATCGGATTCGGAGCCAAACGCACCGGTGACGACGGGGTAGATGGGGTCTTCGAACTCCAATGCCAGGGAAGCCAGGTCGTTTGGTGTGAATCCCCCCGACGGAGCGTTCTCATCCACATAAATGAGACTGCGGCCGGAAACGTGCTGGAGCCGGGCGGTCACTTTGTCGAATTTATCCTGGGCGTTCAGGACCCTGAACACTCGCTTGTCCCCCAACTCCGGGAGGCGATCCGGTCCCGGCGGGGCCGGTATTCCCGGTTTGGGAACCGACAATTCCGCCCCTTCCTCCGCCCATAATCTGGCTTCATGGAGCCTCAAACGTTCGTGCCATCGGTCTCGTGCCTCGAGAGATCGAACCTGCCTCTGGTTCCGAGCCCATCCGGGAATCGAGGAGGAGGACGTGGACGGAGACCTCGAGGGCCCAACCGGATTCTTCGGGGTCTCTGGCGAAAACCCGTCCCCGGTCAACCCGGTGAGAGAAAACCCATGAACCCCTCCTCCCACTGTCGAGGTGGAGTGGGGCACCACCAGATAAAGACTCCCCGACTCGAAGGGCAGGTGGAGACATCCGAGTCCCTCCGAGGCATCCACGACCACATCTTCGCCGGGAGAGAGGTCCAGACTCGCCGGATCCCCCGCCACGGTCAGGTTGGCCCCCTCGGTGGAAAGGGCTCCGACCCTGACTCGAAGCTCATAGTTCCTTGGCAGCAGACAGGAGGGCACCTCCACCTCCAGCTGCCCTGGAGAAGACGACGCCACCCTCCCCCTGATGCCGGAGAAGGTCACGACGTTTTCTTCCGGAGATGCGCTGAAATTGGCCCCTTCGACGAGGATCGTGTCCCCACCGGCCACGGGGCCCGAAGGAATCGTCGCGAGGCTGGGAGCCAGGATACCACCCGCCGTGAACTCGACCGATACGGACTCCGCCCCCTCCACGGAGGCCCGGATGGTGTAGGGCCCCAGGTCGGGTCCCACTGTGAACTGGGTCTCCGCGAGGCCCAGGGAGTCCGTAAGAGAAGCACCCGGGTCCAGGGCCGCACCTCCACCCACCAGGACCTTCCAACGTACCTTCGCACCCTCGACCGGGGCCCCGTTCCCACCCTTTTGGACCCTGACCTGAAGAGGGTACGGCAGGGGGGTTCCGGGCTCGGAAGCCTGGCGGTCACCCTTGACGATGAAGACTTCCAGATCGGTGTCTTCGAGGCCCGTGGGGTTCCCGTCTCCACAGGAGGGGAGGAACAAGAGGGTCCCTGAAAACAACAGGCTCAGGAATCGGGCGGAGCCAGATACATGGAAAGGAGTCTTGGCCACTAATTGCCAGGGATCCGGGTGAGCTCAAGGAGATCAAGAATGGGGTTGCCGGTGAGGGCAGCAGCCCCTGTCCGGATCCGGCCCACCACTCGGATCCGCTCGAGAGGGATTAGACCCTCGACCTCGGTCAGACGTTCCGGTGGGATCGCCACATAAACAAAAACCCTCTCCGGAGAAGTCGCCCTCGTGAGGAGAAAGGGCTCCCCCTCGTAGAAGTCCGTCCGGACCCGTTCAGCCCTCTCCATGGACACGAATTGAAGCTCCCAGTCCACTACCCGGCCACGAGAACTCTCCGGATCTCGGCCCACCTCCTCCGGCGTCAGCGGTGAGACGATAGTGCTAGCCGTGGTGTCGGCCGTTTCTCCCAAGGGGGCCCAACTCCATCCTTCCAACCGCACGCGTACCCAGTTCCCCTGTCTCGCCAGGACCTGAAGCTCCGTTCCGGGGCGGGCCCCGGCCAGGGTATCCCCGTCCGGCCCGGTCAGGATTGGCGCTCCCGCCCGCCCACTCCGCCACCAGCCTTCCCCGGTTGGAGAG
>JABDNZ010000069.1 GCA_013043565.1 Gemmatimonadota bacterium
CCTCTGGCCTGAACGTTCGAGCGAGTCGGCTCGTCACTCCTTGTCCGATGCCGTCTACCGGCTTCGAAAAGCCCTCGGACGGGACTGCATCGTCTCGAATGGAGACTCGATCCACATCAACACCGAAATCATCCGGACTGATCTCGCTTCTTTCGATCACGCGCTCCGAGACCGGGATCTGGCATTGGCCGTCTCCCTTCGCCCACGCCCGTTTATGGATGGATTCCATCTTCCGGAGTCTCAGGCCTTCGAGGACTGGAGGGCAGCCGAGGCGCGGCGTCTGGACGAGCTGGTCGAGGAGGCTTTGGAGGAGTTGGCCAGGGTGGCGTATGGGGCAGAGGACTGGAAGAGCGCCATCAACTACTGGGCGCGGCTCTCGGACATGGATCCGTACAACACTCGGTATTGCATGGGTTGGGTAGATACCCTGGAGGCCTCGGGAGACCCCGGTAACGCCATCCGCCTGGGGGAAGATCATATTGAGCTCTTGAGGGATGATTTGGGGGCAGAGCCCCCTTCGGACCTTCCTTTCCGGCTGGATGCTTTGAGACTGGGTGCCGGGGGAAAAAAGGATGGGGACGTCTCGATAGGTGGGGCCCGGGGAGCCGACGGCGGCCTTCCCTTCGGCGTTCGCCCTTCGGCGGCTGGGGCTTTCCGTCACCAGGCTTTCGGGGGCCGGCAAGAGGAGTTGGACCGTCTTCGCGGGTTCCTGGAAGGAACGATGGAAGGAAGGGGCGGTGTGGCCCTCATCACCGGGGAGGCCGGCACCGGGAAGACCGCTCTGGCCACCGAGTTCTCACGGCGGATGGAGGTTTTTTACCCCAACCTGGTCGTTGCCACCGGGCATGGGAATGCCCACACCGGTTCCGGCGACCCCTACCTCCTCTTTCGTGAGGTTCTCTGCCTCCTAACCGGGGACGTAGAGGAGGGATATGCCGCAGGCTCCATCAGCCTGGATCGGGCCAAGCGTCTTTGGGCCCTCTTTCCCGTTTCCGTCGGCGCGCTTCTCGCCAGAGGCCCAGATCTCATCGACACCTTCCTGGATCGGCGGCGCCTCCGGGGCCATCAATTGGATTTCTTTGGGGGAGCCACCCCGGAGTCCAACGGCCTGAGGGCTGACCTCGCGGAAATCACGACCGCATCCAAGCGGGCGGCCCAACCGGCTCTCCTCATGCAGTTCGGTGCGACGCTGCGGGCCATTTCCAAGACCCATCCACTCCTCCTGATCCTAGACGACCTGCAATGGGCCGACTCCAGTTCCGTCAACCTCCTCTCCCACCTCGCACGGCACCTGGAAGGCACCCGGATCCTGATCCTTTGCCTGTTCCGACCCTCGGAGGCGGCGGTAGGGCTTGAGGGGGCTCGCCACCCCTTGGACCCGGTTGTGAACGAGTTGAAGCGGACGTTCGGGGACATCGAGCTTCATCTCGGAGAAACGACAGACCGGGGGTTTGTGGACTCCATCGTGGACCTGCAACCGAACACCCTGCAGCGGGAGTTCAGGGACCGACTGTTCGATCTTACCCGCGGACATGCACTTCTTACGGTAGAACTGATCCAAGCTATGCAGGATAGGGGCGCCCTCCTGAAGGACAAGGAAGGGCGTTGGGTCGAGCGGGGAGACCTGAGCTGGGACGTGCTTCCAGCAAGAGTAGAAGCCGTGATCTCCGAGCGTCTTCGGCGTCTTCCCGATCGCCTACGGCGAGCCCTTCGGGTAGCCTCGGCCAGCGGGGAGTTCTTTTCCGGAGAGGCGGTGGAGGCGGTCATCGCGGAAGGAGGTGAAGATCCCTTCCCTAGTGCGGTGGAGGAACTCGAACGTGTGCACCACCTGATCCACGGTCGAGGTATCAGAAGGTCTACTCGCGGAAGTCAGTCGGTCTACCGGTTCCGACATATCCTGTTTCAACGCTACGCCTACAAAGCCATGGGCGAGGAGGAACGCATTCGGACTCACCGCTTCCTGGGGTTGGCTTTGGAGGAGTTCCATCGAGGGAAGGACCGAGAGGAGCATTCTCTCGAGATTGCCAGGCACTTCCAGGAGGCGGGATTGCCAGAGAAGGCTCTCGAATACTGGGAGTTGGCAGGAATACGAGCCCAGGCCCTTGGCGCCTACCCCGAGTCGGCTCAGCATTTGGCCGCGGCTCTTGAAAGCCTCCTTCTCCTTCCCCCGGGGCGGGAGCGGGACCTGCGGGAGTTGGACCTTCAGATCGAATTGGGTTTCTCCCTGATGTATTCGGCTGGGGCCGGGCAGGAGGAGACCTGCCTCCGGGCTCTGGAGCTTTCGAGACGGGTCGGTTCGAGTGACCAACTCTTCGCGGTCCTTGCACAGGAGTATTGGACGTTCTGTCACTATGGTGGCGACCACAGAAAGGGTCGGAGGGTAGCGGAGGCAGTCCTTTCGTTAGCTCGGACACTGGACGACGTGGGCCTTCTTTCCCACGCCCTGGAGGTGGCAGGGTGTGCCGCCCACATGGTCGGGGACTTTCCGTCGGCTCTGGTCCGGTATCATGAGATGGCAGTTGTCTACGATCCGGAGGTTCATGGACACGATCGGTACTCGATCAGCCATGACCCCCGCTGCTCAGCCATTGCGAACATCGGATCGACGCTCTGGGCTCTCGGATTCCCGGACCAGGCCCTGATCCTCGGCAGGGAGGCCGTGACCAAAGCCCGGCAGCTCGAGAACCCCTCTACGCTCCTCATGGTGACGATGTTCTTAGGGTTCCTCCATGCCTGGCGGATGGAGTTTGAGGAGGCCCGTACGGTCTTAGCGGACCTTCGAGAGCGGAGTTGGGAAGTGGGCGCCGAGCTCTACTATGATCCCTTCATACTGACGTTTTCAGGGTGGTGTCAGGCTCGGCAGGGAGAGATCGTTGCGGGAATCCAAGACCTCGAAAAGGGATTGATGGGGCATCGGGAGATCGGCTGGAGCCCTTGGCTTCCCTACCGTACTGCGCTGCTGGCTGACGCACTCCGGTTGGCCGGGCAACCCGAGGAAGGTCTGAAGATCCTGGAATCGGCCCAGGAAGGAGTGGAATCCCGGGAGGACCTCTACCACGAGTCGGATGTGCTCCGGATCAAGGGCGAGCTCCTCCTTGCCCTATCGAGTCCCGACCCGATCGGGGCCGAGGCAGCCTTCCGGGAAGCCCTCACCGTTGCGCGACGGCAGGGGGCGCGATCCTACGAGCTGAGAGCTGCCTGCAGCCTCGCAGAGTTTCTGATCAGACAGGACCGAAAGGCGGAAGCCGAGACCGACCTATGGGGCGTCCATGTGTGGTTCACTGAGGGATTCGACACCCCTGACCTGAAGAGGGCCGGCGTCCTGCTGAAGGAGTTGGACCCGGTTAAAGGGGCCCGTCCCCTTCTCCGCCCGGACGACTGGGCCTAGACTCCCACCACCATCTCCCGCCCCGCCGCAAAAGCCTTCTGATTTAACTCCAAGAGCCGCGGGGGGATCCGTTCCTCCAGGGTCTTGTCCCACACTTCACCGGGGATGTCGAGATGCGCCGCAAGAGCCCCGAGGAGAATCACGTTTGCGGCTCTATGGTTGCCAATTTCCACTGCCGTGGCCGTAGCCGGCACCACCACTACGTGGAATCCCTTTTCCGTCAAGAAATCGTTGCCCTCGTCGGGATAAGGACGGACATCCGCCATTCGCACCGGATCGACCTTATGGTCGTTCACGATGACGGTCCCCCCTGGCCTCACGAAGTGGCCGTACCGGAGAGCCTCCAAGCGCTCCAGGGCCAGGAGGAAGTCCACCTCTCCTTTTGGAGTCATGGGCGAATGGACCCGATCTCCGAAACGAACATGGCTGAAGACGGCGCCGCCACGCTGGGCCACGCCGTGGAACTCCCCTTGTTTCACGTCCCTGCCATCGGCCAGGGCCGCCAGGGCCAGGATTTCGCTGGAAAGAATGACTCCCTGCCCGCCAACGCCTGCGATCAGAACGTTCGTGACAGGCATGGGTCACCCCTCCTTGGACACGGAGGAAGGCGCGGTCTCGACCGGGAGGATTGCGTCCACCGGACATAGCTGGGCGCAGATGTCGCAACCGATACATTCCCATTCCCGAATCCAGGGGTACTCGGCTCCCCGGATCAGGGCTGGGCACCCCGACTCGTAGCAGTACTCGCACTGAATGCAGGCCTCCTCGTCCACCCAGTACGGGATCCGCTCTTTCCCTTTCTCCTCCGGTAGTAGCACGCAGGGTCCCCGGGCAATGACCACCGCCGGCCCGGGATGGGCCAGGGCGTCCTTTACCGACCTCCGCATGTCCTTCAGTTCGTAGGGATCGATCACGGTACAGTGCTGGACGCCGATGGAGCGGATCAAAGCTTCGAAGTCTACTGAGGGAGCAGGGGAGTCCTGTAGCGTGTGTCCCGTCCCTGGATGCTCCTGATGCCCGGTCATGCCGGTGGTGCTGTTGTCCAGCAGGATCATGGTGGTGGGGATCTGGTTGTAGACGGCGCTCATTAGGCTCGGAAGGCCGCTGTGCAGAAAGGTGGAGTCCCCGATGACGGCCACCACCTTCTCTTCGCCGGCTTTGCTGAACCCGGAGGCGTTGCCGATGCTGGCTCCCATGCAGAAGGTCGTGTCGATGGCATTGAGGGGAGGGAGGCATCCCAGCGTGTAACAGCCTATGTCCCCGGTGACCAGCACCTTGAGTTTCCTGAGGGCCGAGAGCGTCCCCGAATGAGGGCACCCGGCGCACAGCTTCGGTGGTCTGGGCAGCACGGCTATCTCTTTGGAGAGGTCCTCGGGGGTCGGGGTCCCTTTGAGGCCCCCGGCCACGAGGTCCGCACTGAGCTCCCCGATGTTCGTGAAGCGCTCCTTCCCGACAACATTGTGAATTCCCAGGCTGGCCATCTCCTGCTGGATGAACCCCTCGCTCTCCTCCACCACAAAGACCTGTTCGAAGCGGGCACAGAACTCTTTCAGCTTCTTTTCCGGGAGTGGATAGAGCATTCCGAGGCGGAGAATCGTCGCTTCCGGCGCCACCTCTTTCACGTATTGGTATGGAATCCCGTGGGTGATGATCCCCAATCCCGGATCACCCTCTTCCACCACGTTTCGTTCATAGTCCTCTGCGAAGGCTCTTAGGCTTTCCAGCTTCGCTTCCAGCTCTGGGCGCCGGAAACGGGCGTAGACCGGGATCGCGTATCGCGTGGAGTCGGGAGAGAACTCCTTCCTGGGAACCTCGGTCCGTGTGCCCGGC
>JABDNZ010000199.1 GCA_013043565.1 Gemmatimonadota bacterium
GGTGAGGGCCAGGGCGGGGGGAGGGGGGTCCTGAGGCCGTTGGTGAGGACCCGCGTGGGATTGAGGACGGGTCCCCAGCCCTCCTAAGCCTCCAGGCCGTACTTTTTGATCTTCCGGTAGAGGGTCCGCTCCCCGATGCCGAGTTGCTCGGATGCCTTTCTGCGGTTTCCCCCTACTTCTTCCAGGACCAACCGTATGGCCTCTTCCTCCACTTCCTCCATGGTCATCCCCTGCCGATAGACCACCCTTCCCTCTTCAGAAGTAGGGCTGCCCTCATACGATTCGGCGATCTCAGCGGGCCCCGCCGGCTCGGAGAATACCTCTTCCAAACCGAGGTCCGACGGGACTTCCTCGATCCTGGAAAAAGGGACTTCACGGCCATCCAGATGCCGTTGCTGATATTGTTCGAAATCCTTCCGAAGGTCGTCAACGTCCATTCGGAGATTCACCAAGGTCCGGAATACGAACTCCAGCTCCGGACGAAGGGACGCTTCCCCACCTTGGCCCATTGGAAGGGGGCCCTGGTATATCGGGGCGGGTAGAAGGCCGCGGCTATGGGGGGTCCTCACCTCCGCGGGGATATCCTGGGCTTCGATCCGACGACCGGGGGCGAGAACAACCATGCTCTCGATGAGGTTCCGCAATTCCCTCACATTTCCCGGCCAGGCATGAGCCATCAGGATCCGCATGGCATCCTCGCTGATCCCAGCGAATTGGCGGTCATGCCGGGCGCTTGCGTCCTTGATGAAGCTATGGATCAGGAGAGGGATATCCTCCTTACGGTCCCTTAGCGGAGGCAGTTCGATTCGGAGAACGTTCAGTCGGAAATAGAGGTCCCGGCGAAACTCGCCTATCTCCACCAACTGCCGCAGCTCTTGATTGGAGGCCGCGATGACCCGCACGTCCACCCGAATGGACTTTTCCCCCCCCACTCTGTAGAACTCGCGCTCCTCCAGTACCCTGAGCAGTTTCGTTTGGGTGGTCAGGGGCATCTCACCGATCTCGTCCAGGAAAATGGTTCCTCCCTGGGCGAGCTCGAACAGTCCCTTGCGGGAGTCGATGGCACCCGTGAAGGCGCCCTTCTCATGGCCGAACAACTCGCTTTCCAGGAGAGTCTCGGAAAGGGCCGCCACGTTGACCGCGATGAAAGAGTTATGTCGTCTCGGGGACAGGGCGTGGATGCCTCGAGCGATGAGTTCTTTCCCGGTTCCTGACTCTCCGGTCACCAGGACGGTGGCCTCAACCGGAGCGAACTGGACGACCCTTTCGAGGGACTCCCTTATCGAGTCGGTTTCACCGACGATCCCGGTGATTTCCTGCAGCCGGTTCCGTTCGATCAGAGTTCTACCGAGAAGAAGGACCTCACGGGCGTCCGGCGGGTGGGGAAACACCTCCTGGAGGTCCAGCGCCCTGGCCGCCTGCCGGGTTCCCTCCTCCCCCTTTTTCGCAATCCCGAAGACAGGAACATGACGAGTCACCCTGGCCTGTCGTGCCTGCGTAGCGGCTGATTCGTTCTTCAATCCCCCCGTCAGGATCAGGAGGCCAGGATCCTCCACCCCCGACAGGTCCTCGCCCGGTGTGACCAGCTCCACCCGATACCCCGCGTCCCTGAAAACCTCCCGGAGTGGCCCCGCCACCTTGAGGTCATGCGTGGAAATCAGAACCGTTTCGTTTTTCTCTGACATATCAGGACTGCCGGTGAGGGGTTTCCCGAGCCCTCAAAAGGCCGACAACATGTTCGGCCAAGGGTCCGAGGATTACCAAACCGTCTTTTACACCCCCAGGGCTCCCAGGGAGATTCACGATGAACACGCTTCCCCGAGACCCGGCCAGACCCCTGGAAAGGGGCGCATAGGGGGTCTTTTCGGTACCCCTCCGACGGATGGTTTCCGGAAGCCCGGGGGAGTTCCGGTCCAGCACGGCTCTGGTTGCCTCGGGCGTCACATCCCGAGGTCCGAAGCCGGTTCCGCCCGTGGTGACGATCAAATCTACCTCACCACGGTCGGCCCATCGAAGGAGAGTCGGAACGATCATCTCCGTTTGGTCCGGAACAGTCTCCTTTGCTACCAGATCATGCCCGGCATCCCGGCACCAATCCGCCAGGACCTGCCCGCTGGCATCCACCCGCTCTCCCCGACTTCCTGCATCGGAAACCGTGAGGACTCCGATCCGCAGGGGAAGGGCCCCCGGGGAACTCACCGCCTTACCGAGCCATCGGTATAGAACGGAGGCCTCTGGACCACTGCCGGAACGGTCTTGTTCCTGATCCGGACACCGACCTCCGTACCTTTTGACGCCAGGCTCGTCGGAACGTATCCCATGGCAACCCCGACACCCAGTGAGGGACTGACCACTCCGCTCGTGACCTGACCGACGTCCCCGCCTTCCGACGAAATGGGATACCCATGCCGCGGGAACCCCCGATCGGTCAGCCTGAGTCCCACCAAGCGGCGGCCGACGCCACCCTCCTTTTGCCGCACCAACGCTTCACGGCCGATGAAGTCTCCTTTGTCCAGCTTGGTGATCCAACCCAGGCCCGACTCGAGCGGCGTATGCTCCTCGTCGAGGTCGTTCCCGTACAGGGCGTAACCCATCTCCAATCGGAGAGAGTCCCGACAGCCCAGACCCGTAGCGATCAGGCCTTTGGGCTCCCCGGCATCCATCAGGGCATTCCAAAGGTCCATGCCAGCCTCTGCCGGCATGTAGAGCTCGAACCCGTCTTCCCCCGTATATCCGGTTCGGCTGATGACCCCCTCGATACCCGCGACGGCCCCCAGGCCAAACCGGTAATACCCGATCTCATCCAGCGGGGTAGCGGTGAGCCCCTGAACGATCTCCGACGCTTTTGGCCCCTGAATGGCAAGCAAGGCAGTGTCGTCGGACTTATCCGTAACCTCGACGTCGAAGTCCGCAGCGTTCTGGAGGACCCACTCGAGGTCCTTGTCTTTGTTCGAAGCATTCACCACCAGCATGAAATGATCGGGACCCCGATAGACCAAAAGGTCATCGATGATTCCACCACTTTCCAGGCACATGGCAGAGTATTGGGCTTGCCACACGTCGAGGGCAGAGGCGTCGTTGACCGTGATCTTCTGAATAAGGTCCAAAGCCTGGGGCCCCCTCAGGACGAACTCTCCCATATGGCAAACATCGAACAGGCCCGCAGTGGTCCTCACCGCGGCATGCTCCGCCATGATTCCTGTCGGGTACTGGACCGGCATCTCAAATCCGGTGTAGGTAAAAAGATTTCACTCTAGAGCCAAAG
>JABDNZ010000075.1 GCA_013043565.1 Gemmatimonadota bacterium
TCAGAACGTCGTGAGACAGTTCGGTCTGTATCCGTCGTGGGCGTTGGAGTATTGAAGGGAGCCGTTCCTAGTACGAGAGGACCGGAATGGACTGACCTCTTGTGTACCGGTTGTTCCGCCAGGGGCAGCGCCGGGTAGCGACGTCAGGAAGGGATAACCGCTGAAAGCATCTAAGTGGGAAGCCCCCCCTGAGATGAGTACTCCCAGACCTTCGGGTCTCAGAAGGGCCGTGCGAGACGAGCACGTTGATAGGCGGCAGGTGGAAGTGTGGCAACACATGTAGCCGAGCCGTACTAATCGCCCGAGTGGCTTGACTCACCCCAGTATAGATGAAAGCACACCTACTACCGCGTTTAAAAAAACGCGGGATCCACACCATGAACGTAGGGCTTTACTTTCCAATCCTTTAGCGCTCTCTCCTCTACTCTTGTTCTTGTTGCTGGTGGCTATGGCGTGGGGGTTACACCCGTTCCCATCCCGAACACGGCCGTTAAGCCCCACCGCGCGAATGGTACTGCTGGTTTATCCGGTGGGAGAGTACGTCGCTGCCAGCTTCATCTACTGCCCCTCCAGCCTTCACGGGCCGGAGGGGCTTTTGTTTTTAGGCGGGCCCGGCCCGAGCGCCTTTCCTCGGCGTTCCGGCCCTTTCGAGGCGACCCTGCGTGGGCCGGGGCCATGGCGCGGAACTCAGAGCGGCCGTGAGCCGCAGTCGGAGCCACAGGGGGGGGTCGTAAGACCGGGCAAGATCAATCCACCGTTGCAAAAACCCCCGAACCACGGGAACTTTCTCGGGATGACAACTCCGGCCCGTGAAGGATCCCCTGAAGATTTCGACACCCGGACTGGGTACGTGACCCTCATCGGTCCACCCAATGCCGGGAAGTCCACCCTGATGAACGCCCTTGTGGGCGAGCAGTTGTCCATCGTCACGCCGAAGGCCCAGACGACCTGGCAGCGTGTCACCGGGATCCTGACCACCGACCGGGCCCAGATGATCTTCTTGGACACCCCTGGGCTCCTGGACGCCCGGGATCTCCTTCAACGATCGATGTTGGCATCTGCTCAGGCGGCCCTTCAGGAGGCCGACGTCCTCCTCTTGGTCGTGGACGCTTCAAAGGGTTTGAAGCCTCTGGAATCCGGCCCCATCCCCTCAGCCCTTGCCGACCGTCCCCGAGTCCCGCTTCTCGTGGCTTTCAACAAAATGGACCTCGTTGAACGCGAAAAGGACCCTGAGCTGGCCGCTTGGGTGTCACAACAACTAGGGGGTGAACCGTTCTTCATATGTGCCCTGAAGAACGCCGGTGTGGAAGGGCTTCGAGCTCGGCTGGAGGAGGCCCTCCCGGCTGGTCCTCATCTCTACCCGGCTGACGAGATCGCAAGCGAGCCGGTCCGGTTCTTCGTGGCAGAGATGATCAGGGAAACGGTATTCCAGGAGTACCACCAGGAGATCCCGTATTCGGTCTTCTGCCAGATCGAGGAGTTCCGGGAAGCCGAGGACCCGGTTTACATTCAAGCCCACGTGTTCGTGGAGCGGAAGTCGCAAAAGGGGATCCTGATCGGAAAAGGGGGGTCTTCCATCAGGAACCTCAGCACCCTCTCGAGGGAAAAAATAGAGGAGTTCCTGGGCCGACGGGTGTACCTTGACCTCTGGATAAAGATCCTTCCTGACTGGAGACGAAAGAGAGCGGACTTGAGGAGACTTGGTTTTCCGGTGCCAGACGAGGGTCCTTCCACGTGAGAGGACTCCCACGGAAGGAACTTTGGACCGCTCCGGTTCTCGGGCTGGTCCTCGTCCTCCTGAGGGCCGGCTCCGTCGATGCACAGAAACCGTACGACGAAAAGTCTACGGCTGGCCTGGGTGCATACGCGGCGGGAATCTTTACGGCACAACCCAGCTCGACAGAGGGTGCTCTGACTCTCCTCCTCCCCATCGGAGCCCGGGGAATCGGGATGGGTCGGGCCGTGACCGCCACCGCCGGGAGAGAATCGGTCTTCTGGAACCCGGCGGGCTTGGCACGCCTTGAAGAGGGAAGCTTTTCGGTCTATCGCGGAAACCACCTGGCTGGAGAAGCCACGGGTTTCTCTCTGATTCTTGCCCGACAGCCGCTTGGAGCGCTGGCCATCTCCTACCAACTCCTGGACTTGGGGGATCAGGATCTCCGGGATATCGACGGGACCGTCCTGGGGTCCGTGAGCTTTCGGGACCATCTGGCTGTGGTCTCCTTCGGCCTGCAGATCCTGCCGCGGATGGACACGGGCCTGAATTTTAAGGTATTCCAGTCCCGCATCACCTGCCGTGGGCAGTGCACCGACGCGGGAGTCACGGGAACGACCTATGCTTTGGACGCTGGAATACAAGGAGAGCCTCTTCCCGACATTCCCCTCCGAGTGGGAATCCTCGTCGCCCACGTCGGGCCGAGCCTACAGCTGATCAATGCGCAGCAAGCCGACCCTCTACCAAGCAGGCTGAGAGCAGCTGTGGCCTATGAAGCCCTGAGGCACTTCACAGAAAGGGAGGGTGTGGAGCTCTGGGTCAGTGCCGAGATGGAAGACCGGTGGCGAGATCTGGGGGATCCGATCCTCTACCTGGGCGCCGAGTTTTCGGCCGGAGAGGAGGACCTCTTCTTCCTCAGGGCAGGGTACGGGCAGCAACAGTCTGGGCAGACCGCCGGTGCCAGCGTTGGTCTGGGCCTACGCTACGAGCGTTTCGAACTGGCAATCGCCAAAAGGGTGTCCGGTTCATCTCTCACCGGGGAGTCCGAGCCGGTCCACATCTCCTTCGGCGTAGTCTTCTGAGATGCGACCTTCGTGGTTTGCCCTGGTCCTCTCCTGGGGCGTCCTGATACCGACCCTCGGCCGTCCCCTCTCTGCCCAAAACCCCCAGGGAGGGTGTCTGAAACCCGTCCCGGTCTCAGTAGCCAGGCCGGATCTCCACTCGGAGATCCGAAGCGAATCGGATTCAGTGGCGGATCGGCCCGAATATTATTTGACGCGGGACGGGGAACTCTGCCGGACCTTCCAAATGGACGCAGCCGTCGAGGCCATGGGACAAGCCGCGGTAGACCGTGCCCCCACACCTGGGAAAGCCTTCCTCTTCTCGGCGGTTTTGCCCGGTGCGGGCCAATGGTATCTGGGCCAGGACCGTTGGCCGGCCTATGTCGCCATCGAGGCCTGGGCCTGGGTCCAGCTCCTGGACTGGCGCCGAGAGGGTCACAACCTCGAAGATCAGTATAAAAACCTGGCTTGGTTCGTCGCACGAAGGGTCAGCACCGGCCCCAGAACCGACGCGGGTTGGGAGTATTACGAGTCCCTCACCAAATTCCAATCCTCCGGAGCCTACGACTCCGATCCCCTCGACCCGGGCGTGCAGCCAGAAGAGAACCCGGCGACCTTCAACGGGTCCATCTGGGCTTTGGCCCGGGAGATCTACCTCCCCGGCGACCCCGAAACCCCCTTGGACGAGGAATCCGACCCATATCAAAGGGCTTTCGAATACTACCTCTCTCGAGCCTATGCTCCGGAGCTTGCCTGGGACTGGGGAGCCAATTCTCTTCTCAAGGATGAATACGCCTCCTTGATCGAGGAAGCCGATGAGGCTCTCCGGAGCTCCACCAGCATGATCGGCGTGATTCTGGCGAACCACCTGCTGGCAGCCGTGGACGCGCTGGTTTCGGGAAGACTGGGGATCGTCGGAGAAGCCGAACCTACCCTGGAGCTCCGGCTTCTCCCGGGCCCTTATCCCAGCCGGAGCGTGGCCCTCCATAT
>JABDNZ010000076.1 GCA_013043565.1 Gemmatimonadota bacterium
ATGTAATGGACACCGACGGATCGAACCTCGTTCGTCTGACCTTCGACGAAGGCCAGGATAGCGCCCCTGCTTGGTCCCGAGACGGGACGAAGATCGCCTTCGTATCCGGTCGGGGCGGGTCCGTTGATATATGGGTAATGAACGCAGACGGCAGCGGTGTTATGCGATTAACCGACCACCCCGGTGCCGATTTCTTCCCGAGCTGGAGTCAGTAAGGGAACGAACGCAAGGATGGGAGAAACCGATGAACAGGGTACCGAGCGGATTGGGGGCAGGGATTGCTTCTCTCGCAGCAATGATGGCGACCGGTTTCAGTTTGATTGCTTGTGGCGGGAGCGGTTCCCCCACCGATCTGAACGGAAACGGACCGGAGACCGGGTCTATCAACGTGGCGGCCATTACGGTCAACAATTTGGATCCTGACGGGTTCACGGTGACTGTAACCGGTGTTGGTGACACCTCCATCGATCCCAATGGATCCGTTTCTATCCCCGATGTCCCAACGGGGGATCGGATCCTGAGTCTCGGTGGCCTCGCTCCTTACTGTGTTCTGGACGATCCGGAGCCCAAGAGGGTCACAGTACGACCCGGGATTTCAACACCGGTGGTATTCCGGGTTACCTGCCTAGCCCCCCCTGAGGGGAGGATTCTTTTTTCCGAAAGTGTTGGAGGGGGATCTTGGATCAGCGTAATGAATGCAGATGGGTCCGGGAGGCTTCAGCTCCTCAGCAGGAGTGCCTGGTCCAGGACAGGGGGAAGATGGTCTCCTGACGGGAGTAAGATCGCCTTTTCAGCATATTCGGAGGCTGGAAGCAATCTAGACGTCTATGTAATGAACCCCGATGCTTCAGAGGTTACCCGACTCACGATTGGTGCCGATGACGAGGGTCGTCCCTCCTGGTCGCCTGATGGCAGCAGGATCGCGTATCAGGTTGGAGGGATCCTCCCGGGCACAGCCATTTCCGTTATGAACTCCGACGGCTCGAACTCGAACCAGATCACGAACCACCCAACCCATGCCAATATGTGGCCCAGTTGGTCTCCGGATGGTTCGATGATCGCCTACACCAACTTCACTCAACCTCAGTCCTTGGCATCCCAGGACCGCATTGTCGTCATGCAACCGGATGGCACCTATCTGAATGCACTGACTCAAACCGCGCCCATTTGCGGAAGTACCGGTTTTTTTTCCTGGGCCGACTTCGAGTCTTCCTGGTCACCTGATGGAAGTAGGGTCCTCTTCCTGCGGGAGGGCCGCTGTCCCGAGACCGGGGAAGATCTTCGCCTGATGGTCATGGATGCTAACGGCGAGAATGTTCTGGACCTTGGACCTGCAACGTCCGCGGATTGGTCTCCGGATGGAGCACAGATCGTCTATGTCTTGGAAGATGTCTTCGTGATGAATGCTGACGGCTCCGGAAGAGTGAGGATTTTGGAGAGTGGCGGTCCCGGGTTAGGGTCGAATTACCAGGCCGTCTGTTGGGGGGGGTGAATCAGAGATCCCGCCTTGGGCTTCCGCAAACGTGGCCGGGCTTGGGTGCCTCCAGCCCGGCCACGGTTGTTCTAGCTCCTACTAGACCGAAACCACGCAAACCATCTCGATTTGTCCGTCATAGTCTATATCTCACCTTGGGCTGGACGCGTCTCGGGCACATACGGAGGACTATCATGCGATGGAAGGCCGTCATTCTTTTGCCGATCCTGTTCTTCCTCTCAGCCAGTTGCACTGACCAGGTAACCACTGTTGCTCTGGACCTCACAGCATCCTTCAAGAAAAAGCCCAAACCTCCCCCCGATCCGGATCCACCGGCAGAGGCCCAGCCGGTGATCGCCTATGAGCGCGGCGGCCCAGGCGCCCGGGCCCTGTGGGTGATGGATGAAGATGGGGCCAACCAGGCCGAGATCTTTGTCCCGGGGAACTTCTTTGTACCGTCTTGGTCTTCCCTGGGAGAAGGCACAGAGGACGTCCCGTTTGAAATTCTGCTAACGGGTACCTCGACGCACCTTCTTCCCGTAATGAAGGTTGAGGTTTTCCTCGATGGGGGGGTACCCACGGCCGGTTCGGTCGACACGCTATCGACAGATCCAATGTACATCCAGGCGCGTGTTTCCCCGGATGGGCAAGAGTTTGTGGCGGTCCATGTTGGTCCACCGGAGGACTTTCAGACCAGCCTTGTGGTCTCCGGTCTGGGAGCCTTCTCTCCGGTTACCGTTCATGAGGAACCTGGCCATGAATCCTACTGGCCTGCCTGGCGACCCGATGGCAACATTGCCTTCTTTGAACTGAACGGGGAAACGGGTCAGGTTTCGGTTCAAGTTCTGGATCGCGGCTCAGGGTTGGTGAGCGAGGTTTTCCAGGTGCCGCCTGAAATGGGGTTACCTCGTCGCCTAAGTTGGTCTCCGGACGGGAGTGGGTTGGTG
>JABDNZ010000080.1 GCA_013043565.1 Gemmatimonadota bacterium
CGGTGGATTTGTCTCCAAGGTACCCATCTTCGACGGCGTCATCGACGACCGGGCCGGCGTTCTGAACGCGGATCCGAAGAACGAAAAGTTCCTCTCGTTCGAGGGAGGGATGACGTTCCGCTCACAGGACCGGGCTGTCAGCTTCGATGCCAGCTTCTACTACACGAATTGGAAAGACCGGACCTACAACCTCTTCGTTCGGAATCTCGAGGGTGACAACGTCGATGGCCTGGTGAACCTCCTTGGACTGGACGCCCGACACATGGGAATCGAGTTCATGGCGGCCTACCAGCCGCTCGATTTGATCCGGCTCGATGCTGCAGCCTCCTTCGGGAATTGGGAGTACCTGAACGACGTCACCGGCACCTACAAGCCCGATGAGGCCGGGAGCGATGTGGAGACGTACGAGTTTTACGTCGAAGGCCTTAAGGTGGCCGATGCGCCCCAGTCCCAGCTGGCCTACGCTGTGTCGTATTTTCCGACGCAGGATCTCTACATTCGGGGGCAGGGGCGTACCTACTGGAACTACTACTCCGAGTTCGACCCCTTCGACCGGACGCAGCTCAGTGAGAAGGGCATTCAGACCTGGAGCCCGCCGGGCTTCACGGTGGTGGATCTCCATGCCTCCTATCGCTTGGGTGACCTCTTTCAAGTCTGGCAAGGCGGGGACCTGCGTCTCTTTGCCAACGTCTACAATCTTTTTGATAAGCTTTACATTGCCGACGCCGTCGACAATTCCAGCTTCAACGACTTTGACGGGGACCACGATGCAGACGATGCCGAGGTCTTCCTCGGGCAGCCGCGGTTCTTCAACATCGGTTTCGAGGTGAAGTTCTAGAGCTCCCCGATCCCGGCTGACCTGCCGGATTCGGGATAAGGAAGCCCCGCCGCCTCCCGGGCGGTGGGGCCTTCCTTTTTTCTCGGAGCCTGTTGCCTTCCGGTCGTAGTCTGCCTTTTTCTGGTCCTCCCGCCTTGGTGAGGGAGGGGAGTAGACGCTATCTTTCAGACTCGGCAGGTTTCAACAGCAGGAGAAAAAGGCCCGCATGGGTAAAGATGCAATCGAAGTAGAGGGAACCGTCAGCGAGGTCCTGCCCAACGCAACCTTCAAGGTGGAGTTGGAGAACGGCCATGAGATCCTGGCTTACCTCTCAGGAAAGATGCGGAAGTTCTATATCCGCGTTCTCGAGGGAGACCGGGTGAAGTGTGAGATGTCCCCGTACGATCTGACCCGTGGGCGGATCACATATAGGTATAAATAATCGGCATCCCGGGTTCGACTATCCGAATCCGTCAGCTGCCGTGAGCTCCCTGGAGCTCACGGTGGTTTTTTTTGGTCATATGCGGACGATTGGATGGACTTACCCGAGTCACGAGGCCTCCATGGGCCTTCCGCTCGAGGTTTTGCCGGCCGTCAGAAATGGGCGTTGATCAGGGGTAGCCATCGGAAGCGCTCATTGTTTCCGGCGTAGTTCAGCACTCCCACCTGGATTCCGTGAAGGTGTTCCGTGCGGTTGAGGAGCCCGATGGAGAGCCCCCTCATCCGGCTGTCATGCTCGTTCCATACTCCCACGGAGAGTCCCCGGAAATCGTCGATTTCTACCTTCCAGATTGCCCCGGCGACCCAAGAGCCCACCGGTGCCTCCACCTTATACCCTCCCACCGAGAGGCCTCTAACATGGTCCTCGCTGACCACGGCTAAACCGCCGATATTCAACCCCTCCACTCCCCGGACTCCCACCACCGCAAGCCCACCCAGGTTGACCCCTCGAGCCACGCCCTCCCCTGCCACCACGGCCAAGCCACCCAGGTTGATCCCGGTGAGACTGCCGCTTCCAGATACCAAAGCCAGGCCTCCTGCCTGGATTCCGGTGGCGCTCCCCTTCCCGGCAACCACGGCGAGCCCGCCGACCGACACCCCTTTGATTCCACGATCCCCCACGACGGCCAGTCCTCCAAACTGGAGGCCCTCCAGCTGGCCCTCTCCCGCGACGGTAGCCAGGCCGCCGACATTGATGCCCTTCGAACCTAGATTTGAGACGGTAGCCAGCCCACCGATGTTCAAGCCCACGGCGGAACCCTCCGAAACCGCGGCGAGCCCTCCAAAGGTGAAGCCCCGTGAAGCTCCGGTGGAAACCGTGGCGAGCCCTCCAATGGTGATCCCTTGGACGAGACCCTCACCCACCACCGCCAGCCCAGCCACGTTCAAACCGGAAAGCTCCTGACGGCCCACCACTGCGAGGCCTCCCAGTGAAATTCCTCGTAAACGACGGGCGACGGGAGCCGCGAGCCCGAGGCTCATGCCCTGGATCGTACCTCCGACATCGCCATCCTTCGAGGGTGCCCAGAAGGTAAGATTGAGGCCGTTCACCTTCTCCAGGTATCGGTCCCTGAAGTTGATCCGGACGCCGTTTACCCTCGGGATGTGTCCTATGGCCAGGCCGGCGCCTCGGATCGTGAGATCCAATCCCCATCCTTTCCGGTCGGCGGAGGATTCCTGGGCGGAAAGTGGGGAAAGGGAAAACCATCCCAGGAGGGATACGGTCAGGCCCAATCGAATGCGGGTCATGGCGGGTCCAAGGCTTGTCGTGAGGGTGGCTTTCGCCTGAGCCGACCTTCTTAGAGCCGAAGCGGCGCTCTTCATCTCTTTTCTACGACCCTGGCCCCCCTCAGGTTTCGGTTGATTCGGGGCCGTGGGTTTTGGCTCCGAACCTTGCCATTCACCCTTCCTGAATACATTGTTGGCCCTTGTTTGCTTACCGGACTTTCACCGGCCAAATCTGGGGATGCCAATGCAGGATTCCATGCAGGCTCTCGAACGTTGGGCACAGAGCCTTACCGACTTTCTGAACACCTATGTGGTGGAGATCGGCCCCTCATTCGGGGGGGAGAACGTCCCCATCATGGTCCTGGCCCTTCTGGGGACGGGCGTATACCTGACCCTTCGACTGGGTTTCATTCAGCTCCGTCGGCTGGGGCACGGCTTCGCAGTGACCACGGGAAAGTACGATGACCCGGAAGAGCCCGGTGACGTCTCCCACTTCCAGGCCCTGACGACGGCTCTCTCGGCCACGGTCGGCATCGGGAATATCGCCGGCGTGGCCCTCGCTATCCATCTGGGAGGTCCAGGCGCCCTCTTCTGGATGTGGGTGACGGCCTTCCTGGGGATGGCTACCAAATACACCGAGGTGACGTTGGCCCAGAAGTACCGCACCCTCGAGGCTGTGGACAGAGATCCCCATAAGTGGGAAGGCACGGTCTCCGGCGGGCCCATGTACTACATCGAACGGGGCCTGGGGAAGAACTGGAAACCCATGGCCGTGTTCTTTGCCATCATGCTGGCCACGGTCGGGTTCCTCACTGGGAATGCCGTTCAAGCCAACACGGTCGCAGACGTTGTCCAGACCGAATTCATGATCCCGAAATGGGTCACGGGTTTCGTGACCTCCGGCATCGTGGCCATGGTGATCCTGGGTGGGATCACTCGGATCGGGCGGGTCACGTCGATCCTTGCCCCGGTCATGGCCGTGGTCTACGTCACCGGCGCGATGATCATCTTGGTGTTGAACGCCCCCGATGTCTTCCCCACGCTCATGACCATCTTCCGGGAAGCATTCAATCCAACGGCCGGGGTCGCCGGGACCGGTATCGGAGCCATCCTGGTGACCATGATGTGGGGCGTAAGACGTGGGCTGTTTTCCAATGAGGCAGGTCAGGGCTCCGCGCCCATCGCTCACGCGGCCGCCAAGACCGATGAGCCGGTTTCCGAGGGCGTGGTAGCCCTTCTCGAGCCCTTCATCGACACCATCGTCATCTGCACCATGACGGGCCTGGTTCTGGTCATGACCGGCGTGAACACGGCGAAGTTCAACACCGAGATCCTTTTCAGCGGTGGAGATATTTCCTTTGCCGTGCCCAACGTGAACAAGGGTTGGGAAAACGCCAACCAGATGCCGGAAGAGATCCGGGTCGTGAACGGGTACCAGCAGCTGGACACCGAAACCGAGCCGCAGCTGGCGTGGCACGAGGTTGGTGTGGAACGCCTTTTCGAGGACGAGGACCTCTCTATTCCCTTCACAGGATCGGTCTTCCCGGTGGAGGCCGAGGCTCGGACCACCAGTGGCCGGGTCCTGAGTAGTCTTTGGGGAATGGCACCCGAGAACGGCGCACCCTTGACTATGCAGGGATTCCGTCAGGGCCTTTCACCCCTGGGTGATTGGGGACACTACATCGTCCTCTTCTGTGTGATGCTTTTTGCTATCTCGACGGCGATCTCATGGAGCTACTACGGCGACCGGAGTGCCAACTATCTCCTCGGGGCAAAAGCGGTGCTCCCGTATAAGATGGCGTTCGTGGCGGCGCACTTCGTCGGGGCGGTGCTTCCCCTGGCAGCCGTTTGGGGGATGGGCGACGTTTTCCTAGCCATCGTCATCCTGCCCAATCTCCTCGCCCTGGTTCTCCTGGCGCCGAAGGTCGTGGAGATGACAAACGACTACTTCGAAAGGCAGCCGTGGAAGGAGAACTACGAGAAACGGCAGGAGTGGAAGAGGCAGGGCAGAAAGCTCTAGCGGTCTCAGGAATCGTGGGCTTCGGCCGGTCCGGGTCTCCCCGGGCCGGCCGTTTTATAGGGAGCCCCTCCCTCGGTCCTCTGGAGCTTCTGCGTTCTCCCCGTGGCCGTCCAGGTCCCCCAGGGTCAGGGGACGAAGGATGAGGTCCAAGGCCAACCAGAGAGTCTTGGCAAATGGATAGAAGAAGAGATGAGCAACTCTGTCACGATGAAGTTGACGGTGTAACCGCCGAGGAAATAATCCTGTTCACCCCGATCCAGAATAAGGTGACACCGAGGGCATAGCTCCCGCAGTTTGGGCACCGAAGAGTGGCTCCCCTCACAAAGAAGAGGAGGGCGCGGCCCGGGCTCAGCTGGACGGGGTCCGGACGCGGCTCTGCGGGGCCGGGACGGATTGGAGACATGAGAGGAAGATAGCATGCAGGAAGGTGTTTTTGGCCCGGAGGCTTGGTTGCCCATGGCGAGAGCCTTCCAAGCGTATTTCGAAGGAAACCGGAACGCCCGCCTCCTCGTTTATGTGGATGAAGGTGAGGCCGACCCCATGCCGGTCTCGGTTTTTTTCCGATCCCAGGATGAATTTCGGGAATGCGACCGGGAATCCCTGGGTCTGGCCCGTGGCCGGGTCCTGGACATCGGGGCAGGAGTCGGGTCCATTGCCCTGGCTCTGCAAACTCTTGGCCTGAATGTGACCGCTGTGGAGGTCATCCCGGAAGCGGTGAGCATCATGAAAAAGAGAGGCGTCCGGGATGTCCTCTTGGGGAGCATGGAGGACCTTCCGAAGAACGGTTCTTTCGACACCCTTCTTCTCCTCATGAACGGCATCGCGTTGGCCGGAACCCTTTCCCGAGTGCCCGGATTCCTTCGAGAGCTAGACGGCCTTCTCGCTCCGGACGGGCAGATCCTGATCGAGTCCACTGACCTGGGGACGGGCCCAGATGAAGGGAAGGGCCCGCCGAAGGGTGGCCCCGGTCCTGGGTTTTGGGACGGGGACGGAGACTACCCGGGGGAGTTCCAATACCAATTGGAATTCAGTGGGGAACGGGGTGCGCCCTTTCCCCAGCTCTTTCTCGATTCCGGCCTTCTTGCTGCGCTGGCTGAAGCAGAGGGGTTTGGAATGGACGTGGTCTGGAGGGGAGAGGGCGGTGGGTATTTGGCCAGGCTCGCCCGTTGGTCGAGCTCAGAACCGAGCCAGGCGCCTATCCTCGGCCCAGGGCGTCCATGAACGAGGCTATTCGAGCAGGGTCCAGGGGAGCGCCGGCGATCCCTCCGGCCCGGAGGGAGCTGCCCACGATGAGACCGTCAGCGACCTGAAGAAGGTCTTTCCCATTGTCGGGATTCCCTCCACTTCCCACCCAAACCTTCGCATCCGCCGGGAGGGTTTCCCTGACGCCTCGAATGGACTCCGGATCCACCGGTGCCCCTGTTTCGGTCCCTGTCAGGATCAATCCGTCTGGCCCCCCTCTCAGCCACGTGTCCCGGGCGGCGGAATCCAGGTCCACGCCCGGCGGGGGTGTGGCGTGTTTCACCAGGACATCGGCAAGGATGGAGACATCCGCACCCAGTGCAGCGCGTTTTCGAATGGTCTCGTGAGCCCTCCCCTGCAGGAGCCCCTGGTCGGTGAACATGGATCCGGTGTGGACATTCACCCTGATGAAGCCTGCTCCGGTGGCAACCGCTATTCCCAACGCCGAAAGGGAATCGTTCCGAAGGACGTTCACGCCTACGGGGACGGTCGTCTCCTGCACCACTGCCCGAACCACAACGGCCAGGGCGGAGACGGTTTCGGGGGGAACGTCGGCGGGGTAAAAAGGGGTGTCACCGTAGTTCTCGACGAGAACACCATCGAAGCCCGCCCGGGTCAAAACCGTAGCTTCCTCCGCCGCTCTGGAGCTGATTTCCTCCACGGTCCCTGTAAAACCGGGGGCGCCCGGAAGTGGGGGAAGGTGCACCATTCCGACCACCGGACGCCCGGAGCCCCAGAGGGCCTCGTGCCGTTTCTCCCGGTCTCGAGCTTTGCCAAACCTCTCAGCTTCCCCGCTCAATCTCCCGTCAACCTTTCTCACGCTTCTCCAGCATTGACCCTGGTAAGATTGCTCGATCACCGAAGCGGCCTCTCAAATCGTCCAGAACCCGAGATACCACTCGATCTCTCTCCGGCTCAGCCAGGGTTTCGCGCCCGAACAGATCAAGTTGAGGAGGGGAGTCCCCCTCCACCAGGGTAGAGATTCCCACCCCGAGGAGACGCACTCCGACCCTTCTCTTGGCCCTGAGCTCCCTGAAGAGGTTCTGAGCCACCGAGTACAGGGTCGCGTCCGATTCGACCGCGTCCGGAAGTGTGTGCCCGGCCTGGCGGGTTCGAAAATCCTCGTCCCTCACCTTCACCGTGATCGTACGCCCTCGGAGCCCTTTGCTCCTCAGCGTGGCGCCGAGGGAAGTCGAGAGTCGGAGGAGTTCTCGCTCCAGGTCCCGATCATCGAAGAGGTCGGTGCCGAATGTTCGCTCGGAGCTGACGGACTTTCGGGGCTCGGCCGGGTTCACTCTGGAAGAGTCACGGCCCCTGACCCTCTTCCACAGCCAAGATGCCCGGGAGGGCCCCAACCAACGCTCCAACCAGGAACGATCCACCGGAAGAAGATCCTCCACCGAAACCAGCCCCTTTTTCTCCAGCGCCCTGGCGAGGGCGGGGCCGACGCCGGGGATCTCCCGTAGCTCGAACCGCCTCATGAAACTTTCTTCCTGCCCGGGGGCCACCACGTGGACACCGCCCGGTTTCGCCAGTCCTGCTGCCAGCTTTGCTATGAGCTTTCGGGTTCCACCGCCGACGGAGACAGAGATGGACGTTCGGTCCAGAACATCCTTCCTGATTCGGGTTGCACTCTTCTCGAGGGGCTCATGGCGGAGAAGCCGTTCGGTTCCGGTGAGGTCCAGGTAAAACTCATCGATGGAGGCAGCTTGGACGACTGGGGAAAGGTCCTGGAGGGCTTCTTTCACCTGTCGGCTTCGGGTCGCGCACGCTTTCCGGGATACGGGAACGACCTTGGCTCGAGGGCAGAGGCTCAGAGCCTGGCTGGTCGGCATCCCGGACCTTACCCCGAACTCCCGTGCGCCATAGGAGGCTGAGGTGACCACTCCCCTCCCAGTGGGGGATCCGCCCACGATGAGCAGATCCTCTCTTCCTGCTCCCTCCGGATCCTCCAGCCGGGCGACCTGCACATAAAACATGTCGCAGTCCACCAGCAGGATCTTTGGTGAACCACCTTTATTTTTTGCGCCGTCTGCCCGCCCTCGGTCGTCGGCTTCCCACACGGGTTTCCTCCTTATCCTTGGTGAACCTCGGTGTTGGGGAGATTCGAGGAAAGTGGGGAGAACCTTTTCTTTTTCGGGTGTACAACGACCCGACTCATGACCGATCCAAAGACCGAAGGACGACATACTCGCGAAAGGAGACCTGATACCATGTCCTATCCCTTCCAGCTCCCCGAGCTCGGATACGACTACGATGCACTGGAGCCTCACATCGACGCTCGTACCATGGAGATCCACCACCAGAAACACCATGGGGCATATACCGCGAATTTTAATAAGGCTTTGGAGGGTCATCCCTTCCTTCACTCGGTGGATGCAGAGCACATTCTTCGAGGCTTTCATGGTCTCCCGGAGGGGATCCAGACGGCTGTCCGAAACAATGGGGGCGGGTTCTTCAATCACGCTCTCTTCTGGGACATCCTCACCCCCGGCGGAAGCAGTGAGCCTACCGGGGACCTGGCAGCGGCCATCGACGGGAGTTTCGGGTCGTTTGATGCCTTCAAGGAGCAGTTCGGAGCGGCAGCAGCCACGCGGTTCGGGTCGGGCTGGGCTTGGTTGATTATCGATCCCTTCGGGCACCTGCAGGTCGTCTCTACCCCGAACCAGGACAGTCCCCTCATGACCGGGCACTCACCGGTCCTGGGCTTGGACGTGTGGGAACATGCTTACTACTTGAATTATCAGAACCGTCGTCCCGACTACGTCAAAGCTTTCTGGAACGTGGTGAATTGGGACCGGGTCGCGAAGCGATTCGCCGGTCGCAAGGGTGGCTGGATAAAGAGTACCTGAACGGGCACCTTTTTCCGGGGATTGGCCTCGGGACCGGGGGAGGGGGCATATTCTGGCTCCCTCCCTCGTTTCATTTCCTGGCCGTTCCGGCGATGTGGGGCGAGACCAGCGGCACCGGCGCGGAAAACCGTTGGATATCAACTTTCAGGAAGCCTGCCCGGAGCAAGTTTTCCCCCGTGGTCCGGTCTGGTCGGCAACCGTCGCCGATCCTGCGCCAGATCGGTCGAGCCCACGACTGAAAACGGCGTAACCAGGAACCCTCTGGTGCCGCAACATGCTCTACGAACACGAAGATCCCTCCGGGTTTCAGGACCCTGAGAACCTCCCCCAGGGCATGGTCCACATCGGGGACCGAGCAGAGAACCAAGCTGGCCAAAACCCCATCGAGGCTCTCATCGGGGAACGGTAGTTCCTGGGCAAGCCCCTGTACCTGAACTGCGGGAAGCCCAGTCGTTCGGGCTTCTCCCCCAAAATACCGGTGCATGAAGGGGTTCGGCTCGATGCCGATGAGGTCTACCCCCGTTTGGAGGTAGCGGAGATTCGGCCCTGTACCGGAACCGAGTTCGACAACAGTCCCCGAAAGCTCTCCCAGAAGGGTCCTCTTCTTCCCATCCATGAACCGCCGATAGCCACTTCCGGCCCTGGCCATGGACCAGGCCAAGAAACGATCGTGGGCGGAATTTCGTCCGGGCAACTGAGGGGGCTCCAGGTGGCGTCAGAGGGGTTGAACCCGCGAAGGTCCAGATCTTGCCAGGAATGTAAGGGAATCAAGAACCACCGGGATAGGATCGGTTTTCCCTGGAGGAAAGCCTTGTGTCTCGGTAATCATATGTTTACTCATAGACGCCGACAGCGTTCGACCTCGATTCCAAGAGGCTTCTGCCCAGGGCTCAGGCCTGAGATTTCTTTGATGACGGCAGCCAAAAACCATTTCAACTCTACCCTAGTTCGGGCTCCCGCTAGCCTGTGTCTCCTTTTATTGGGCTTGGTAGGTGGAGTGGGTTCGTCTCCCGGGACCGTCCACGGTCAGAGCCTCCGCGGCTCGACCGCGTCCCTGGACCGGCAGGAACATGCGGCTCGTGTCCATGACTTTACCTATCTGGGAAGCCCCGCCCAGGTGGAAAGGTTCGTTAAAGCGGGATACCTCGTGCAGGTGAGGCCGAACCGTGATTTCACCCTTCACGGCGTTTCCTATCCTTTCGCCCGGCCCGAAGCCCGGACGTTTATCCTCCGTTTGTCCAGCCAATACCGAAGGGCCTGCGGGGAGAAGTTGGTCGTCACGAGCATGACCCGCCCCCTCACCCGGCAACCGAGGAATGCCTCCTCCAGATCGGTCCATCCAACGGGAATGGCCATCGACGTCCGGCGAAGCAACAGTCGGGCCTGTCGTTCCTGGTTGGAGGGCGTCCTGCTGTCCCTCGAGGAAGCAGGAGTTCTGGAAGCAACGAGGGAGTCTTATCCGCCTCACTACCACGTGGCGGTGTACCCCCAACCGTACGCCCGGTACGTGTCGAACCTGACGGCGCGCCAGGCCGATTCCCGGATGGCCTCCACCGATAGGGAAGGCTATACGGTGAGGGCGGGGGACTCTCTCTGGGAGATCGCTCAAGCCCACGGCACCACCGTGGATCGGCTCCAGCGAGAGAACAACCTGAGGGGGAGTCGGATCTACGCGGGCCAGCGCTTGAGGTTGCCCGCATCTCGCTGATAGGTCCCACGATCCCGGCCTGAATCGGCCGAAGTCCTCGGCGGACCATTCAAACCCAGAGCCCCACCCTCGTGAACGCCTCCACGTCCACAAGCCCCTGGTCGGTGATCTTGAGGGACGGGATTACCTCAAGGGCGAGGAACGACATGGCCATGAACGGATCGTGGAGGGGCGTTCCGAGGTTTCGGGCAGCCCTCAGGATTCGTTCCAACTCGTCTCTGATCGAGCCGATGGGTTCGGTGGACATCAGACCTCCCACCGGCAGAGGGAGGACATCGACCAACTCTCCGTGGGCGGCAACCGCCAGGCCGCCGCCCAACTCTCCCACACCCCTCGCCGCCGCAAGAATGGAATCGTCATCCACCCCGAGGGCGATGAGGTTGTGGTGGTCATGAGCCACCGTGCCGGCGATGGCGCCTTTCTTCAGGCCCATCCCGGATACCAGGCCGAGACCGACTCTCCCGGACGCATGATGTCTTTCCAATACCGCGATCTTAAGTAAGTCCCTACTGGGATCGGACACCACGAAGCCCTCCGCCCTTGGAGGGTCCATTTCCAACATGTCCGTCACCAGCTGGTCCGGGATCATCTGGATCACCCGAACCTTCCCGCTTTCGGCGGGAATTCGGAGGTCCACCGATTCCCAAGCCACCCGCATGGATGGAGCAGGAGGGGGCGGCGGGGCAGGGATGTCCCAGGGAAGCGCCCGGCCCCCCCGAGCCACCGCGATTCCTCCAGCGTAGACCTCCGAAATTGTCAGGGTTTCGAGATCGTCGACCACCAGGAGGTCCGCCCGCCTTCCGGGTGCGATCCCACCTCGATCCCGCAGCCGGAAATGCTCGGCGGGGTTGAGGGTCGCCATTCGAATGGCCTCCACCGGTGGGATTCCCCTTTTGATCAACGTCCTGATCATAGCGTCGATGCCACCCTCGTCCAGCAAATCCGGCGGTTGCCGATCGTCCGTGCAAAGGGCCACTCGCCGTTGATTCAGAGGGGTCAGGACTGGAAGGAGAGCTTCGAGATTCTTGGCATTGGTCGCCTGCCGGAAGAAGACGGTCATACCCCGCCGAATCCTCTCCAGCGCCTCGCCGACCGAGATACACTCATGGTCCGAGTCGGGACCGGCAGCCGCGTAGGCGTTCAGGGCCGGACCCTGCAAGCCCGGTGCGTGGCCGTCCACAGGGCGGCCCGAGAACACCTCCAGTTTTTCGGCCACCCCCCGGTCTTCGAAAATGACGCCCGGGAAGTTCATGACCTCGGCCAAGCCGAGAACCCTGGGTTGGTGAAGAAGGGGTTCGAGGTCTTCTGCGCGAAGGTTGGCCCCGGCGGTACCCATTGGTGTCGCAGGGACGCAGGACGACGCCATGACGAAGACGGTCAGAGGAAGCCCCTCGCTGGCGTCAAGCATGAACTGAATCCCCTCCAAGCCATGGACGTTGGCGATCTCGTGAGGGTCCGCCACTACCGTAGTCGTTCCCCGGGGGATCACGGCCCGTGCAAACTCCAGCGGGGTAGCGAGGCTCGACTCGATGTGGACGTGGGCGTCGATGAAGCCGGGCAGCAGGAAACGGCCGCCGAGATCCACCACCTCCAACGCCTCGTACCCAGGGCCCAGGCCTGCCACAAACGGTCCTCTTACCGCCACATCCTCTTCCAGGATCTCACCGGAAAAGACGTTCGCAACGCGCCCGCCCCGAAACAGGACGTCGGCCGGTGCGTCGCCCCGGGCTACCTGGAGAAGGGAAGGGTTTTCCATGACGGAAGAATGTGGGCTGGAGTCCTCGTCGAGGCCAGCCTCCGAGTGTATTCGTGGCCCTGCTCGCATTTTGCCAAACATGAGGATTGCATCGTGCAACGCTTTGGCATAGACTTGGTAAACCGGGGCCACCGTGCCTCCTTCCTGCACCACCCTCCTCCGGGAAACAGAGCGCTTTGAGGCTCCAGCCCACCGATTTCCGGTTCAGCTTCCGGCGTGAATCTGTCCTGCCGTGGATTTATCTGGCCCGCCTGACACTGGCTGCGGGCATCCTCGTGGCCGCTCTCCTGGTTTGGCCGTCGGTCGAACCCACTCAAACGTTGATTGCGACGGTCGTCTTTCTGACCTCCCTTGGGCTCACGGGCCTCTCGTTCTGGCACACCCAGGTCCTCAAACGCAGACCGACGGACAACTTCGTCTACCTCCAGGTCATCTTCGACGCCCTCATCGTCACCGCCATCGTCCATATCACGGGAGGCGCCGACAGTCCCTTCGCATTCCTCTATATCCTGGTGATCTCCTCCGGTGCCCTTCTTCTCCCCCTGCCCGGCGGGGTTCTGGTG
>JABDNZ010000083.1 GCA_013043565.1 Gemmatimonadota bacterium
TGGTGGAGCCGAGGATCAGGTACTCCAGCTCGTTCATCGGCACACCCCGGACGCCCAGGATGCGGGCCATGGACTCCCCGGCGAACTGGCCGATGTTCACCTCCGCCAGGGCGGAGGTCTGCCAGGCCGGGAAATAGCTGCTGCCCCAGGTTCCATAGGGGATTCTCGCTCTGGAAAGCATCAGGTTCTCCCCCTTCTCGGGTTCTTCATGGATCGGCCTTTTGGGGCGCCTTTGGGGACGCCGACGCAAGTCCGGAAGTAGTCAAGCAATCTGAGACGCCAGCCGCCGGTTGGAAAGACAACCTGGTTGTGAATCTGTTGGATGGGCGGCCGGCGTGGCGCCGGGCGGGCCGATGGCGCGGCTGGACTCACCCGCTGGTGCTGACGGCAGGGGCAAACCATATTGGCCCAAAATCAGTAATGCGACACACCGTGGTCCAGACTCGAGGAGAGAGATGAAGACTCCTTCGGAAGACCGGCTGGTGTACGACTGGTCGCGCAGGAGGCCCCGTGCGGCCGAAGAGGGCCCCCTCGCCATGTTGGATGACGAGACTCTGCGGGACGGCCTTCAGAGTCCCTCCGTGCAGGATCCCCCCATCGAAGACAAAATCAAGATCCTCCACTTCATGGACCGAATGGGGATCGAAACCGCAAACATCGGGCTCCCGGGCTCGGGCCCGCGGCAGAGGGAGTCGGTCGAGCTCCTTTGCAGGGAGATGGCCAACGCCAAGCTGAATATCCAGGCGAATTGCGCGGCCAGGACCCTTCGAGAAGACATCCAACCCATCGCCGATGTGGTTCAGGCCACCGGGGTTCCCATCGAGGCTTGCGTGTTCATCGGCAGCAGCCCCATTCGGCAGTTCGCCGAGGAGTGGGAATTCGACTTCGTGCGGCGTCTGAGCGAGGAAGCGGTTCGGTTCGCCGTGGGCGAGGGCCTGAAGGTGATGTACGTGACGGAAGACACCATCCGGGCCCGGCCGGAACACCTCAAGGTCCTCTTCGAAACCGCGGTCGAGGCCGGAGCGAGCCGCCTGTGCCTCTGCGACACCGTGGGTTCGGCCACACCCAGCGGGACCAGGAACCTGGTTGAGTGGGTGGTGGACCTCCTGAATGGTCTTGGCGTCGGAGGCCAGGTCGGAATCGATTGGCACGGCCACCGGGATCGGGGGCTGGATGTGGCCAACACCCTCTCCGCCATCGAAGCGGGAGCCACCCGGGTGCATGGAACGGCTCTCGGCGTTGGGGAGCGGGTGGGCAACACCCCCATGGAGCAGCTCCTGGTGAACATGCGGCTGCTGGGGTGGAGACAGGACGATCTCTCCTGCCTGCAGACCTATGTCGAAACGGTATCGGAGGCCGTCGGAGTGCCCATTCCCGTGAACCAGCCCATCGTGGGCCAGGACGCCTTCAGAACGGCCACCGGCGTACACGCCGCCGCGGTGATCAAAGCACAATGCAAGGGCGACTCCTGGCTGGCCGACCGGGTCTACTCCGGGGTGCCGGCCAGTATCATCGGTCGAAACCAGGAGATCGAAGTGGGACACCTTTCAGGGGCGTCCAATGTGCACTTCTTCCTCTCCAATCGGGGCCTGGACGACCAGGACAGCGTGTGCGAAGCGATCCTCGATGCGGCCAAGAAATCCGAGCGCCTGCTCACCGAAGAAGAGGTCCTGGAGATCTTCCGGGAGTACACCGCAACCAGTTGAGTCTGCGGCGGCGGACACCCGACCTCCTATCCACCACGGAGTTGGGTGCGCCGGCGCCAGCAGAGTTTGATCTCAAGTCCGAGGAATACTCATGAAAGTCTCAGCATGGACGGTTCATACGGGCGGAGAGCCCATGGTCCTGGAGGAGAGGGATGAGCAACCGGGTCCAGAGGAAGCCCTCGTCGAAGTAGCAGGGTGCGGGGTGTGTCATACGGACCTGGGGTTCTACTATGACGGAGTCCCCACCCGACATGGCTTTCCCCTGACCCTGGGTCACGAGGTGAGCGGGACCGTGGTCGAAGCGGGGGCCGGGGCCGAAGAATGGATCGGGAGGGAGGTGGTGGTTCCGGCTGTCACACCGTGCGGGAAGTGCGACGCCTGTCTCAGCGGGTACGGCCGGGTGTGTCCCAAGCAGATCTTCCCGGGGAGTGATGTGCATGGAGGGTTCGCCAGCCACCTTCGGATCCCGGCTGTCGGGCTTTGCCCTGTGCCGAACCTGAGTGACCCCGCGGTGAACCCCCAGGGGGTCACCCTCCCCTGTCTTTCGGTTTTGGCGGACGCCGTTTCCACTTCCTACCAGGCCATTCTGCGGAGCGGACTGCAGGCAGGGGACCTGGCGGTGTTCATCGGTGCCGGTGGTCTCGGGTCGTTCGGCGTCCAGATCGCATCGGCCATGGGCGCCCACGTCGTCGCTGTCGACGTCAGCGAAGACCGGTTGGCCATGACAGCTGACTACGGTGCATCACTCACACTTCGTGCAGGCGAGCTCGGGTTCAAAGAGATCCGTGGAGCCATCAAGGGGCTGGCCAAGGAGCACGGAATCCCATCCTACCGTCAGAAGATCTTCGAGACCTCGGGGACCGACGCCGGCCAGGCCACCGCTTTTGGCCTCGTCGGCCACGGGGGCTACCTCTCGGTAGTCGGATTCACCCCGAAGAAGATCGAGATCCGCCTTTCGAACCTCATGGCGTTCGACGCCACGGCCGAGGGTGTTTGGGGATGCCTCCCTGAACATTACCCGGCTCTGGTTGACCTCGTCCTGGCTGGAAAGGTGGTGCTGGAGCCGTTCATCGAACATCGCCCCATGTCCACCATCAACGACGTATTTGAAGACCTCCACGCCGGGAAGATCTCCCGACGCGTGATTCTAACTCCGGAGGGTTAGGCCATGTCCTTCTTTGACCACAACATCGATTCGGCTTTCGACTACGAGGGCGTTCTCTACGAAGAGCGTCCCATTTACGACAAGGCGGGAGAGGTCATCGATGGCCTTCACGCCATTCAGATCACCCTGAACAACCCCGCCCAGTACAACTCCTACACGACGGACATGGTGAAGGGCGTCATCATGGGAATGCGCAGGGCCTCCAACGATCGTGCCTGCGTAGCGGTGGTCTTCACGGGAGCCGGGGACAAAGCATTCTGCACAGGCGGGAATACAAAAGAGTATGCCGAGTACTACGCCGGCCAACCGGAGGAGTACCGGCAATACATGCGCCTGTTCAACGACATGGTCACGGCCATCCTCCACTGTGACAAACCCGTGATTTGCCGCGTCAACGGGATGCGGATCGCAGGCGGTCAGGAGATCGGCATGGCCTGCGATTTCACGGTGGCCCAGGACCTGGCCCTTTTCGGTCAGGCCGGCCCCATGCACGGTTCCGCGCCGGACGGAGGGAGCACGGACTTCCTTCCGCTTTTCATAGGGGCGGAAGCGGCCATGGAGAGCTGTACTCTCTGCGAGCATTGGACGGCCCACAAGGCGTACCGGATGGGCCTCCTCACGAAGATCGTCCCCGCCCTCAAGGTGGACGGTGAGTTCGTGCCGAACCCCATGGCCATCACGGACCGATGGATCGACGACATGGGTCAGATCGTTTATGGCGATCGTGTCGGAGGGGAAGGAAAAGCCAAGGCCAAGGAGCTCCTGAAGGCTGGCGAGGTGGACCTCTCCCTCCTGGACAAGGCGGTTGATTCCCTCATCACCTCCATGGTCATGACCATGCCCGGATGCCTCTCCAAGACCGTGGAGAGCGTCCGGAAGCACAAGCTCGCCCAGTGGGACAAGAACCGGGAAACCAACCGGGCCTGGCTCGGACTGAACATGATGACGGAGGGTCGGGCCGGTTTCCGGGCGTTCAACGAAGGGTCAAGAGAGTGCAGGGAGGCCGACTTCATACTGCTTAGGCAGCGCATGGCCCAGGGGGCGAAATGGAACGCCGAGTTCACGGAGGAGATTCTCTGGCGGGCTCATGGGAAGGACGGACCGGACACCGGAAGCTAGGCACGCAACAGGAGAGGTCATGGACGGAGCTATAGAAGTTTTGAGGGACGGGCCTGTTCGCCTGGAGGCTCTGGAAGGTGGAGCCGTCTGGAGGGCCGTCTTGGCCACGCCCAAGGCGAACATCCTCGATATGAAAAAGTGTGAGATCCTCTCCGGCCTTTTCAGGGAGGCGGGTTCGGCCAAAGCCCTCAAGGCGGTGATCATAGACGCCGACGGCCCCCATTTTTCCTTCGGAGCCAGCGTCCAGGAGCATCTCCCCGAACAAATCGAGGCGATGCTGGGAGGGTTCCATCAACTCTTCTACAGCATTCTCGATTCCGGCGTCCCGACTGTGGCTTCGGTCCGGGGCCAGTGCCTGGGCGGAGCCATGGAGTTGGCCATCTTCTGCAACAGACTCGTGGCGGCGCCGGACGCCGTGTTTGGCCAGCCAGAGATCGTGCTGGGTGTCATCGCCCCAGTGGCCTCCGTGATGTTAGCGGATCGAGTCGGAAGAGGTCTCGCTGAAGATCTGTTGATTTCCGGAAGGTCGATCAATGCCGACAAGGGCCTGGCCGTCGGCCTGGTCGATCAGGTCACGGACGACCCTGGCGAAGCGGCCCTCGAATACGTCAGGGAACACCTGCTCCCGAAATCGGCCTCCAGCCTCCGTTTCGCCGTCAGAGCCGCTCGGGTGGATTTCGAAAAAGGGGTCCGGCGGGATCTCGCCGAGGTGGAACGGCTCTTCCTGAAAGAGTTGATCAAGACGCCGGACGCCCTGGAAGGTCTGAACGCCTTTCTGGAAAAAAGGAAACCGGAGTGGGAAGGCGGTTGACCCGGGACCTCAATCCCTGGATTCGATTCCGGCTCCCTTTTCTCCCCCACCCCCAGGACCCGTCCCGTAGGGGATGACCTCGCGGTAAACCACCGAATAGTATCGGAATTTACGGGACATATGGGACCCCACGGATGCGATGATGATCACGGTGAGGAGAATCGGTAGGCGATAGTCCCAAAAGAGAAGTACCGACCAAATCAGGGCCAACTTCACCATGGTCATGATCCCACGTACCTGGTGGAACCACAGGAGCCGGCCGCCGGTCTCTACGGCCGCCAACGCCAACCCGGTCCCCACGGTCAGCCAGAGGACCAGCTTCAGGGCTTCCGGGGTGACGTCGAAGGCGTGACCTCCGACCAGAACGGCCATTGCTCCGATGTGGGCCGTCCTCAACGCGATATTCAGAGCTCGCATCGGGTAATCACTCCCATTCACCGGTACGCGGGTCCGAAGCAAACCCTGGCAAGGCATCCAAGGCTTGCCTGAAATCCACCGACCGGAGGACCTCGAGGAAAGCTCTCACGGGCTCCCGTTCCAGTCTGTCCCGGAGGGTGAGAAAATCGTATTCCTCGTCCCGCAGGGGGTGGAATCCCAGGCCGTAAGCCTCAGCCACCGCTTCGATCCCGAGACCCCAGTCCGCCCGGCCCGATGCGACCGCGGCGGCCACGGCGTTATGGGAGCGGGTCTCGGCGCTATAGCCCGAGATCTGAGCTCGAAAGTCGGTCCTCGAGACGCCCCTGCGGTCCGCGATCTCGTCGAGGAGCAGGTCCAATAGCACCCGGGTGCCGGCCCCCCGGGTTCGATTGAGCATTCTCAAGTCAGGATCGCTGGAAAGGAGCTCGAGGTTCGGTGGATCTGTTGGGAAGTCATCAGCCCGGAAGTAGATGCCCTGCCGCCTGATGTAACCCTTCACCAACGTGCCGCCCGGGCCCACCTGTTCGAGGGCCTGGACGTTGTATTCTCCTGACGCCGGATCCAGCAGGTGGACGCCCGCCAGGTCCGTTTCTCCCCGTTTGCAGGCTTCGATCCCGGCCGAGGAGCCCACGTGGATGACCTTTGCGGTGATCCGTCGTTCCTTCCGAAGGATCGCCAGAGCCAGGTCGACTCCTCGGCAGTGGCTCCCGATCAGGGTCAAGTCGGCCACCTTCAGAGACCTGGCCAGGGGCGCCACCTGCACCTTCTCTCCCTCTCGCACCACCGTGCAATCGGCCGGCACCTCCATGGTCCCATCAGCTTGGGAAAAAGCGTGGATCGAGCCCGAGGCGCCGGCAATGGGATAAGCAGCCAGCCCTTCACCCCCCCGACGGACCAGGTTCACCAGGACTCGTTCGTGCCTGCCGTCGGCCGAGTGGTACCCCACTGCCAGACGGGCCTCCGCCAGCTCTCCGTCGGACTCCTCCGGCAGGTTGGCGAGGCGGCGGATGACGGGAGCCACAAAAAGGTCGAAGGTGATGATGGCCGAGGTCGGGAACCCGGGTAAGACCACGACCGGCCGGCCACCCCATGCAGCCAGCACTATCGGTTTCCCAGGCTTGATTCCCACGCCATGGACCAGGATTCCTGGGCTGGCGGTGCTGTCGATGATCCCGAAAGTGAGGTCCCCGGCGCCCTTCGAGGTTCCTCCCGAGAGGATCACGACATCGAAGTCGTCCCTTGCTTTCCCGCAAACGGCCCGAAGCGCCTCTTCGTCATCCGGTATCACTCCAAGGAATTCCGGAACGCCCCCGTTGTCCTTCACGGCAGCTGCAACGGTGGTGGCGTTGGAATCGAAGATCTTGCCGGGGCCCAGGGGCTGGCCGGGTGACACAAGTTCGTCGCCGGTGGAGATGATGGCGACTCGAGGTCTTCTCGAGACCTCCACAGTGTCGATCCCCATCGCAGCCAGGACTCCGAGCTCGCGGGTCGTCAGGATCTGGCCAGACCGAAGCACCGTTTCCCCTACCCGCATATCGGCCCCCGCCCCCTGGATGTTCGCCCCGGGGGCAATCGATTTGTACAACCGAAGCTCATGTCCCTCGACTTCGCTGTGCTCCACCATCTGGACCGCGTCGGCGCCCCGGGGAATGATCCCCCCGGTCGCTACCTCCAGCGCTGTCCCCCGCCTCACTTCGGTCTTCGGCACATAACCCGCGGGGGCCGTCTCCGGCGACAGCTCGAGCCTGACCGGGGCGTCCTCCTCGGCGGGAAAGGTATCGGCGGCCTGGACCGCATACCCATCCACCAGGGCTCTGTCGAAGGGCGGAACGTCCGTCGGCACGAGGACGTCCTCATGCAGCACCCTGCCCTGGGCTTCGTCGAGAGACACCATCTCCCCAACCTGTGGGCCGAACAGCAGAGCATCGTGCCAAACGCGCTCGGCTTCAGCCTTACTCACCGTCTTGAGAAAGTGGATGCCTTTTCGTGCCATCTATTCCGCCTCAGTACAGATAGACCTCGACTTCGGTCCCAGCCTCGAACCCTTCCTCGTCACGGGGCACGATGACAAACCCGTCGGCCCGGGTCACCGAGGTGAGGATCCCCGCCCCACTCGACCGTAGCGGCTCGACCTCCCCGTCCCCCATCAACCTGACCCGGACAAAATCAGTGCGGTTCAAGGCGGAAGCGAGTTTTCGGCGCATCCGTCCTCGGACCCGCCGGTTTCCTCGGCCCTCCTCCTGGTCAAGCTGGATACGAATGGCGACGCGAACAAACACGTCGAACCCCACCAGGGCCGCAACCGGGTTTCCCGGGAGCAAAACCGCCAAGGCCTCACCCAGCTTCCCGAAGGCTACTGGTGAGGCCGGCCGAATGTTGACCCCGTGGACCAGGAGCTCTCCGATCTCTGAGAGGACGACGGGCAGGAAGTCCTCCTTGCCGGTGGACGTGGCCCCGGTCGTCAGAAGGATATCTCCATCGAAGGCCTCCATGGCGTTCCGGAGGCGCACCGGGTCATCGGGCACCGTCCCCAGCCACCTGGGAACGGCTCCTTCCTGAGCCACCAGCCCCTGGAGCATGTATCTGCAGGAGTTCACGACCCTTCCGGGCACGCCGGCCTCGGGAGAATCCGGCTCCACCACCTCGTTTCCGGCGGAGAGAATGCCCACCACCGGCTGTCGGGTCACCTCGACTTTGGTTCGTCGGATTGACGCGAGGACGCCCAGATCCTGCGGCTTCAGAACCCTCCCCTTTTTGAGGACCCGATCGCCCTTTTTGATATCCTCCCCGGCAAGCGCCACGTTCTTCCCCGGAACCACCGGGGCGTTCGCCAAAACCGTGTCCCTTTGATCAGTGGCGTACTCCGCCATGAGGACCGCGTCGGATCCCTCGGCGCACACCCCTCCCGTCATAATCCGCACCGCTTCCCCTGTCCCAACCCGGACCCCTCCCACTTCACCTGGGACGACCTCCCCGATCACCCTGAAGGAGGCGGGGTCTGTCGGGCTGGCTCCGAAGGTTTCGGCAGCCTTCAGGGCGAACCCGTCCATGGCGCTCTTGTCGAACCCTGGAACGGCTTCGGAAGAGACGACGTCCTGGGCCAACGTCCTACCGAGAGCAGCCTCCAGAGTGATCACCTCAGCCGTTAAGGGCTTTACCGCCGACCGAAGGTGGTTCATGGCCATGTCGAGGTCGGTCTTCACGGAAAAACCCCTCATCCTTACGTCGTCGGGCATGGAACTCCATAGCCAAAGTGAAACGCCCGGCCTCACCCGTCGCTGCCGAACATGCCGTGCATTCCGGATAGTGTAGTACAGCACTCCGACCCAGGACATAACCCCACTGTTTCACCCGGTTTATTTCTACTTGCTCTGCCACCCAGAGAGCCGTATGATTCCCATAGGAGAGATACGAACGAACGTTCGTACGTACGATTGTCGATGCTAAAACTCAGCACGACCCAAAACCGGACTCCCGGCTTCGACGGCAAACGACTCCACCTTCTGGAGTCGGCCGCCAGGGTGTTCTCCGAGGTGGGCTATGATGGAGCTTCCGTGAGGCGCATCGCCGCGGAAGCTCAGGTCAGCCCGGCCGGCATCTACAACTACGTGGCTGGTAAGGAAGAACTCCTATACTGGATCCAGTACCACACCTTCGATTCCCTCCTCAACAGCCTGGAAACCAGCCTGGAGGGGGTTTTCGATACCCAAGAACGCTTGGCGACCGCAGTCCGGAATCACGTCCGCCACTTCGGCGAGAACATGCACGAGCTGAAGGTGTGCGCCCGGGAGCTGGAAACCCTCGAAGGCGAGGCCTACGACGCGGTCCATGAACGCCGGAGAAGCTACTTCGAGGCCGTTCACCAGCTGGTGAAGGACCTCGAGCCGGAAGGGGAGGCGCGCCTGGACTCCTGGATCGCCACGGCCAACCTCTTCGGCATGATCAACTGGTTCTACCAATGGTATGACGCCGGACGGAGCCAGGTCAGCCTCGACGACCTGGCCGCGCAACAAACCGCCCTCTTCCTGGACGGGTATTTCGCCTCCCTTTCCAACGGCGGCGGCGGAGACGACAAGGGCGACGTAGACGACGGAGCCGACACATGAGGTACGCAGAAACGGGCTTCAACCTCGAGGTCGACCTGACCAGAGGAAACATCGAACGGGTGCCAACCGACCCTGACCTGACAGAGCTCCATCTCGGGGGCCTGGGCACAAACGCACGGATGATGTGGGACAGGGTCGGTCCGAACGTGGACGCCTTCGACGCGGAAAACCTCCTGGTTTTCGGAACCGGTCTCCTGGCCGGTACCCCCGCCCCGGGATGCAACCGAACCATCGTCTCCACCATATCCCCCCAGACCAAACTCATGGCCTTCTCCATGATGGGCGGGTTTTGGGGACCGGAGCTGAAACACGCCGGATATGACAAGTTGGTCATCCGCGGGAGAGCTCCCGAGATGGTCTATCTCTACATCAAGGACGACCAGGTGGAAATCCGGGATGCCGAGCGGTTCAGGGGCCTCGGCACGCTCGAGTCCGCCGAGCTCATCCGGCAGGAGCTGGGCGATCCCAATGTGCAGATCTCTTCCATAGGCCTCGCGGGCGAACACAAGGTCTTCTTCGCATCCATCGAGCAGGGGCGGGCCAGCGCCAGCCGCCTGGGTGTAGGTGCGGTCATGGGAGACAAAAACCTAAAGGCCATCGCCGTTCGGGGATCCAAGGACATCCAGATCGCCCGCCCCATGGAGTTCATCCAGCACTGCAACGAAGCGCTGAAATACATCGAGAAGCGGGACAAGAACCCGATCCCCAACGTGATGCCCATCCTGGCCGGTCTCGGCTCCCCGCAGGAAATGGCGGTTCACGACGAAAAGTGGCACACCGAGAACTTCATGTGGGGGAATGCCAGGGAACGCCGAAAGGAGTTCTGGACCGAGGAAATCCAGGAGGTGTGGACGGATACCATGGAGACCATGCGTACCCGCCTGCTGAGCTGCCACAACTGCCCCATGAAGTGCGGCGCATCCATCGCCGTGGACAAGCGCTTCTGCTCCTACATGATGAAGTGTTTCTCGAAGCTCACCTACACCATGGGAGCCTACTCTGACCTGGACTTCGGGCTGCGGATCGCTCAGAAGGCCACCGAGCATGGAATCGACGCGTTCTCCGGGCCACAAACCATGGCTTTCGCCGTGGAGCTCTACGAGGCCGGAATTCTCTCCGACCAGGACATGCCTGACTTTCCGCCCGACAACGAGGGCCGCTTCTACTGGCTGCTCGATAGGATCGTGCGGCGGGAGGGAATCGGAGACGTATTGGCGGATGGCACGTATTGGGCCGCTCGAGCCATCGGGAAGGGCGCGGATGAGTTCGCCCACAACAATATCAAGAAGACCGAGCAACTGCCCCTCAAACTGGGTATGCTGAACCCCATCTATTTCCTCATGTACTGCACCGGGGAAAAAGCGAACATCACCCAGATCGAGGGGAACTGGCCCCAGGCTCCCTTCCCTACCCGGGAAGAGCGTGAGGACTTCGTGGCGGACTGGCCCCACGTTCCTCACGAAAAGTTCAAAGAATGGTTCGTGGAGTGGGAGCTGCGGGGCGAGAAGTCCATTCCCAACTACCCCCCGTCCGAAGCCACCAACGAGATCGTGGATTGGCAGGAGCGGATGCACTACATCGACGACAGTACCGGGATGTGTGCGGGTTTGTCGTCGTTCCCGCTGAAGCCGCCCTTCCAGATTCACAACCTGCCAGGCCTGATCTCCTCCGGGGCCGGCCTGGATCTGGACGAAGATGCGCTGGTCCACCTCACCAAGAGGAATCGAAACCTGGTGCGGGCCAACAATCTTCGGCGGGGAATGACCCGAGCCGACGAAAAAGCCCCAGAGGACCATTGGAAGCGGCGTTTTCCGGAGCTCGAGCAAAAGCTGCTGGACGAATACTATCGATACAAAGGGTGGAACAACGAGGGGGTCCCCACGCGAGAAACCCTTCACGAGCTCGGTCTGGACTACGTGTATGAAGAGTTCGTTCGGATGGGGATTCTTACAGAGGAAGAAACGGCGACGGCGGGCACCGCCGCGAAGGAAGGCGGTGGGCCGTAATGTCAGAGAAAAAGGCCATCCGGATCATCAAGAACATCCGGATCGATGTCGACAAGTGCAATGGATGCCGAGCTTGTGAGGTCATCTGCGCGGCCCATCACGCCCAGCCGAGATTCAGCAGCACCAATCCGGCCCGAGCCCGGGTCAGGGTCATCCGGGAGCCTCTCTCCGACATCTACGTTCCGGTATTCGCCGGAGAATACACGGCGGCGGAGTGCGCCGGACGGGACAAATACATCATCGATGGAAAAGAGTACGAGGAGTGCGCATTCTGCCGTGCCTCCTGCCCGTCCCGGGACCTTTTCAGGGAGCCGGACTCGGACCTCCCCTTGAAATGTGACATGTGCGAGTCCGATCCGACGCTGGAAGAGCCCCTCTGCGTCACCTGGTGTCTGGCCGACGCTCTCGTTTATGAGGAGCGAGAGGAGGAGGCCGCTGCGGAAGCGAAGCCCGAGGAGGTCGACGAAGGACTGGAGGCGCTGGCCAAGCGCCATGGCTGGGACAAGGTGATGGACGCCGTGAATCGAATGGGCAGCAAGGACTGAGTGGGAAGAAGAGGAGCGTGAACGCCGTGGAAACCGTCACCCCATTCGCCGAGATCATCGACGAGATCAATGAGGCGGGTGGCGAAGCTTTTAAATACTGCTATCAATGCGGTCTGTGTGACGTGGTCTGTCCCTGGAACAGGGTACGGCCGTTCAGCATCCGTAAGATCGTCTGGCAGGCTGCTTTGGGCCTGCCGGAGATCGAGTTGGACGAGATTTGGCGCTGCACCACCTGCGGACGATGCCCCTCCCATTGCCCGAGGGGGGTCGAGCAGATCGAGGTAGGCGTGGCCATACGGAGGATCGCCACGACGTACGACGTTTTCCCGGCATCGGTAAGCGGGATAAGCACCGCCGGCACCAGCCTCGCATCGGATGGAAACCCCCTGGGAGAGGAGAGGGAGAGCCGAGCCGCATGGGCGAACGGCCTCTCCGTGAAGCCCTTCAAGGAGGGGATGGAAGTCCTCTTCTTCGTGGGATGTTACTACGCCTACGATCCGAGGCTCAGGAAGGTCGCCGTCGCCACGGCCGACCTTCTGAACAGGGCCGGCGTGGACTTCGGGACCCTGGGCAGCAAGGAAAGCTGCTGCGGTGAGAGCATCAGGAAAACCGGGAACGAGGAAGTCTTCAAGAGCCTGGCCCGGGAGAATATCAAGGCCTTTATCGATCACGGTGTCAAAAGAGTCTTGGTGGCCTCCCCTCACTGCTACCACACGTTCAAGAACGAATACCCGGAGTTCATGGTCCACCTGGATGTGGTCCATATCTCCCAGTTCCTGATCGAGCTCGTGGAGGCCGGACGGCTGGAGGTCGACGGGGCGCTCCAAAAGAAGGTCACCTTCCATGATCCCTGCTACCTGGGCCGGCACAACGGCATCTTCGAGGAGCCCAGAGACCTTCTCGAGAAGCTGTCCGGGCTGGAGCTCGTGGAAATGGCCGACTCCCGCACGGAC
>JABDNZ010000087.1 GCA_013043565.1 Gemmatimonadota bacterium
CAGACGACCTGGACTCCGTCGGGGCCGGCCGCGATGAATGCCTTTCCACCGGCGATCTCCACTGTGGATTTTGACTCCGGGACGTCCGCGCCAGGAAAGGGGAAGGTGTTCAGGAGATTCATGGATCCCCCGGGGAATTCCCCTTCTGCGAAAACCGCGATACGTCCCGGGGTACCCTGGGCAACCACGATCCTCTGGCCGGCCTGGTCCCAGGCGACCCAACGGGCGTCGTCCAGCGGGTATTCCCCTTGAAGGGTCAGTGAGCTCTGGTCGAATCCGGCTACGTGGCCGCCGTCCCCTGAGGTTGTGTAAACGTGGTTGCTCGTCACCAGTGTGCTGGTGGCGACATAACTGGTGAGGGGGACCCGCAGATTTTGCTCCAGGGTGAAGTTGTTTCCCTCCAGCTTCAGCCTCTCCAGGACGGCTGGAAAGGGGAAATCCTGCGCATTCGTGGCCTCTGCCGCGTAAGCATGTGTGCCATCGAAGGAGACTGCACTGATATCTGAATCGTTGAAAGTGGCCGATGAGCTGATCCTGGGGCTGGAGTTGAGTCTGGTGATCCAATCCATCCCTCCGAGGCGGGGTCCGCCCCGCATGTTATAACTCACCATGGCCTTAAAACCGATTTCCAGCGAGACGGACGTCGCCTGGACGATCTGCCCATCCACCAACGGCGGGGCCACCTCGGCTTCCAGAGACAGCGAGAAGCCTCCCGGTTTGGCCCGCTCAGGTCCAAGGAGAACGTTGGCTGGGAAAGACCCCTGGGGTGGCGGATCAATGGTGACCGCCGTCCCCGGATAGGTCACCCGAGCCTGCAGCAGGCCCTCGGAATTCGTGATTTGAACCCGGTCGTTTTCCTGGTCGGGGAGCGTGACGATGCCGTCTCCGTTGTCACAGGATACGACCACCAGGATCAGGGCCCCAACGACCAGTGATTGCGACTGGAAGAACTTCAGCTCGAACATTTCGGTCCCTACCATCCTCGGGCGAAAGACTCGCCTTCAACGAGATATCTCTTTCCATCCCCCAGAGGATTGCAATGACCGTGCCGTTGGAGAGAAAACCTAAATCATTGTCAGAAAAGCACTTGGGAAAGCCACAGCCGGAAGATAAACAAATGATTTTCTCTCACCCTGCATTTTCTGCCGCAGCCTGCCAGGGAAGGAGAACCCTAGCCTCCCGGATGGTACTCCCTCTCGACGTGCCCTTCCAACTGCTCCGGGTAGAAATACACCTCCCGAAGATCGCCCGCGGCATACCGCTCCACCTGGTCGTTGAAATGGGGTGAAGCGGGATCGCTATTCAGCCCGCCCGCCGTGACCGCCTTGGCTCGGACCCGATCCCCGAATTCCACCACGGCGACGAAGCTGTTTCCACTGGTCCCGTAGAACCGCTTCGTCCCCGGATACCGGCGGGCGCCGAAGGAGGCCAGGGAACCGTATCGAGACGAGGTGAAGCCCACCGGGATGCTCGGCTCGTCATCGTTGAAGGGTTGCCGGATGTCGCCGGTGAGACGCTGGAATCGGTTGATCTCCCCCCATGGGGTTCGCCATGTCCCGAAGTCCTCCCCCAGCCGGGCAGAGCCTGCGGCCAATGCCTGAAGAAGGGTTTCACCGGCGGCGTCACTGGCGAGGAACTCGCTCATGGGGATTCCAGCGGCCTGGGCCGCTTCCCGAGCCATCCCGGTGAGGACCTCGGTGGCGAAGATGGCCAGGGCGGTGGGCACCGACTCCACGCCCCATCGCAAGTCCCATCCGCGCAGCTCCTCGATCTGCTCGGCCAACGCCGTCTTCAGGGGGTTTCCGTCCGGCGTCCGATCATAGGCGGCCACCATAGCCGGGATCGAAGTCTCGAACCCCGGCAAGTAGCTGTCGAAGGCTGCCGCCATCAAGCCGTCCAGGGTGAAGTCGGTTTTGCCCTCCAGTACCATGGTGGCGTGAATGCCCCGTGCGTTTTCGCTGCCGCCGTCCATGTAAGGTGGGTAGTCGTCCTGGTCGGGGCTGTCCGGGCCCGAGGCCGTGTAGGGCCAGTTGTTGGTGCAGAAGGTCCAGCCCACCGAGGGGTTGATGACATTAGGACTTTCCTCGACGGAGTGGACGCCATTCCAGTCGGTTTCGGGATCGCTGCCATCCACGGGGCGGCGGTAGTTGATATCAGGGTCCCTGATGGGAACGAAGTTCGAGTGGAGGTAAGCGAAGTTGCCCTCGGCATCGGCGAATAGGGTGTTGTTGGAGGAGTTGGTGTGGAGGTCCATAACCTCGAGGTACTCCTCCAGGTTCTTGGCCTTGGTCCGGGAGTAGGACTGGTTCAGGGCGTTCATGGGCTCCTCCATGAGGGCCATGGCGACCCATTTCCCATCGGCTTCCCTCACGATGGGGCCATGATGAGTGCGGTAGACCGTGAACTCCCGTTCGGCCATTCCCGTTTCGGTCCTATAGGGCACCGTGACCTGACGGGTTTCCACCGGCCGCTCCTCGTCTCCATAGACGTAGTAGAGGCCGTCCTCCTTCGCGACGATGGTTTCGAGAAACTCGTCGATATTGTCCACGCTGCTGGACGTATGCATCCAGCCGGCGGTCTCGTTGAAGCCTTGGTAGATGAAGAACTGTCCCCAGGTCGAAGCCCCGTAGGCGTTCAACCCTTCATCGCTCGTGACCTGAGCTTCGTGACGGAAGAAGAACGACGTGTGGGGATTGATCAGGAGCATGGCGTTACCGTCGACGGTGACCGAAGGCCCGATTGCGATCCCGTTGGAACCGGTGGGTTCGTGAGGCTCGCCGGCCGCCAATTCGGCCGCCGGAGCCCCCCCGTAGAAAGCCTCCAGCTGCCCCAGGTTCACCCTTTCGATGTCGCCACCGATACTTCCCTCGCTGAAGGTCAGGGCCATCCAGGGCTCGAAATGGGTGAGGACCCGCGGTTTCACCTCAGGATGGGTGTGGAGGAAGTAGTTCAGGCCGTCGGCCCACCCATCCATGAGATCCTTGAGCCACCTGGGTGACTCGTCGTACAAAACCTTCATCTCCTCCGGATCGATGAAGAGCTTCATCCGCAGGTCCCGCCAGATCTCCTCTTCTCCCTCGGCTTCTGCCAGTCGCCCCTGGGAGTTGAGGAAGTTCACCTCGATTCGATTGAAGTCGTCTTCGGCTTGAGCGTACATCATGCCGAATATGGCGTCGGCATCGGTGGCTCCGTGGATGTGTGGGATTCCCCAGTCATCCCGAACGATCGTGACGCCCTGGGCCCGTTCTTCCCACCGTGCCACTTCGCTGTCGGGTGGGGTCTGGGGCGCGCAAGCCACCATCGCCATCGCAAAAAAAAGAGCCAGCTTCTTCATGAGGGACCTGCCTCGGATGTCGGTTCGTTTCGATGGATCGATCAGGGTAGGGATTCTACGCCCGGGCGTCCCTGGGAGCGAGCGGAGAACCAGCGGAGATGGGCGGAGGGAAGCCGCAAATCGAACGGTGAGGGCCTACCCGAAGAAGGAGATTTGCGGAGGTTCGAGAGGAAGTCCCACTGCTTTGATCACTGAGTCCACCCACCCATCCCGATCCTCTGGATCAAGGCGGTAGTGAGACACCGACAGGTCTTCCAACAACCCGTCGATGGTCCGGTCGATCTGCCACTGGAAAGTATCGCTCGTGTCACGGGTGCCGTCGAAGGACGGAGGTTGGAGTACCGGTACCTTAAAGAGGCCGGCATAGCTTCCCATCCACTTCTGCACCAAGCCGTCGTACTCGGGCAGGCGTCCCACCTGCTGGACCAGATAGGCGTAGTTGTCCAGGAGGGATCGGTCGCAGACGACCACGTCGTATCGAGCCGTTGCCGCCAACTCTTCGGCGACCTGGGTGTGAAGAATCCAGGCCTGGGCCTCGATGGTGGTGTCCCGGTTGATGGGAAGGGGGCAGGCCCTTGCCACCTCCTTCACCAGGTCCACTCCCAGGTCCAGTCGCTTCAGGCGAGCCGCGACATCGAAGCAAAGGGTCGTTTTTCCCACACCATGGCTGCCCATGAAGGCAATCTTCATGACCTGGTTCTCTCCCCTTATTCAACCGAGATGGGGCGATACCTATCTCTGGAGCGGCATCGACGGGGAACGCTGGAGGGGAAAGTGGGCCGGCGGGGACAAAAGGGGAAGGGATGGTAGGTGAAACCCAGGTCCCCGGTCCGGGGACCAGTAGTAGGAGAAGAGTCGTCGGTAAACTACAGTTGACATGATGTAAAGGCTACTTTACATTTGAATTGTCGTGATACCGCAGGTCCGGATTGAGGTGATGACACAGCCTTGGACCGTTGCGTTTCAGTTGGCCAGTCGGATCGTGAGGATCAGATGAGCTTCAGTGAGATGAGTCAAACCCGGACCCGGGCATGGTGCCTTGTTGTCATATGGTCCCTTGCAGGGGCAGGGTTTTTCCTGGCTTTCTTTTCCGGAGGGGGGGCGGCGGAGTTCGATACCGACTCCACCCGTCACCTCCTCGGTGCCGCGGCCATTGGACTGGGCTTTCTGGGTCAGTGGGCCACGGTCTGGTTCACCCGCAAACGGGGTGGTGCGATTGTGGCGGATGAGCGCGACACGCAGATCGTAGCTAGAGCCGGGCAGGCCACCCTGATCATCGTGCTAATCGCCATCTTCTCCATCACCCTCGCATTGTGGACGGTCCATGAGGAGGCGGGAACGGTGCACGTCGGGTGGCTATGGTTTATCGCCTATGCTGCCGTCATCCTGGCCGTCGTGACCCACTCCGTAATCATCCTGGTGCTGGACGGGGCTGGGGGTGGCCGTGGGTGACGAGGTAATCCGGAATCAGATCAGGCGGCTTCGGTTCGAAAACGGGGAGATGACCCAGCAGCAACTGGGTGACCTCGCCGGTTGCACTCGACAGACCATCATCGCTTTGGAGCAGGGCGGATACGTCCCCTCTCTGGCCCTGGCCTTCAGGGTGGCTCGGGCCTTCGGCCTGGGGGTGGAGGACGTATTCGAGTTCGTTCCGGACGAGGATCGGCCCGAGGCCGAGGATTGACCTCTCCACCCTTCGGTTCCGACGGTGCGCTCGTCCTGGTTACATCGGGTCTCGGGGACGCCCTGTTCTCAGTTCCGATTCCTTCGGTAGTCCAGAGGCGGAGCCCGGTCCCCCAGCAGAGGCCGGTAGACGAAGTCGGGCCCAAGCCGCTCGGCGTGTTCAGCCGTGGCGGCTTCCACGATAGACGGGTCGGAGAAGATCTCCACCGCGGTGAGAGCCAGGGTCTCGGCTGCCACGATCATCCCTTTGCTTCCAATGCTCATTCCTCCGGCCGCCACGGCTTGCCAAGAGTGGGAGGCCGTCCCCGGGACCCAGGTGGCGGTCCTCAGTCCGGCCGTTGGCACGGCCCAACTCACATCGGCTACGTCCGTGGATCCCATTCCTCGTCGGACGAAGTCGTACGGCTTGACCGCCGCTGCCGAAGATAGGGGCGGGGATCCCTCCGGAAGGCTGGCGTGGAGTAGCTCGGCGAACTTCCGCTCCTCCTCGGTATAGGTGACCCCACCCACACGGTTCAGGTTCTCCCACATGACGCGCTGGAGAGCGTCGTTCGGGAGCAGGTTGTAGAGGCCGTGGATCACCTCGTATTCCATGGTGGTTCCGGTACCCAAGGCGGCCCCCTCGGCCGCGGCAACGACGCGTTCGAAGAGCTCGGCTACCATGTCCGGCTCGGGGTTCCTGACGTAGTAAAAGACCTCCGCGAAGTCCGGGATCACGTTGGGAGCCGAGCCCCCGCTGGTGATGACGTAGTGGATGCGGGTCTCCATGGGGACGTGCTCCCGCATCAGGTTCACCATGTGATTCATGGCCTCGACGCCGTCCAGGGCCGAACGGCCCCGGTCCGGGGCCCCGGCGGCATGGGCGGAAACGCCGTGAAACCGAAACTTGGCGGACTTGTTGGCCAAAGAGGTCGCCGGACTCGCGCTGTTGTGATCGCTGGCATGCCAATGAAGGACGGCGTCAACGTCTTCGAACAGCCCGTCTCGAACCATGTAGACCTTTCCTGCTCCGCCCTCCTCGGCGGGAGTCCCGTAGAGCCGGATGGTGCCGGGCGTCCCGGTGGCCGCCAGCCACTCCTTCACCGCCATGGCCGCACCGGCACTTCCCGTTCCGAAGAGGTGGTGACCGCATGCATGCCCCGCGCCCTTTTCGGGGAGGGGTGCCCTTTCAGGGACGGCATCCTGGGTGATCCCGGGGAGGGCGTCGAACTCCGCCAAGATCCCAATCACGGGAGATCCGGATCCCCACTCGGCTACGAACGCCGTGGGCATTCCCGCGACCCCTGCCTCCACCGAAAAGCCCGCGTCAGACAACTCCGACTGAAGGAGGGCGGAGCTCCGGACCTCCTGATACCCCACCTCGGCGTAATCCCAGATCTCAAGGGCCACTTCCGCGAGCCGTTCCCGCCGGGCCTCCACCATGGAGGCGATGGAGGGGCCCGTGTCCTGGGCGGTGAGTCCGCTTCCCGAGGTCGAGATGATCAACGGCGAAACTGCCAGGAGGGAAAGAGCGCATAGGATCAGGGTCCGAGGCCGGGACATTTTGGTCCTCCAAAAGGAATCGGTGGGGGCGGATCCAACCCCGAAAGGGACGGGTCGCCCGTGGTTTCGAAGCAGGAAACTGATCGAACAGTGGGTCCGTCGCGCAAGGTCCCGCCGGTCAGGTGTGAAAACAGGAATGTTTCATGCGTCGAAAAGGTCTTTTAGCGTTGATATATGAGCGTCTTCCACCCTGTTCGGGAAATCCGCGGAGGTTCCTCTATGTCCTTCTACAAAAACGCTGGGCTCAAATTGGCCGCGATGGGAGCCCTTTGTTCCCTTATTCTCGCAGCCTGCGACCAGGCCCCCACCTCTATCGAATCGGTCCCTGAAGAAGCTGCGCCCGAGGTTTTCGCCTCTCCGGCACAAGGCCCAATGGGCATGCAGGACCGCTATATCGTGTTGTTCGAACGCAACGAACCGAACCCTCGGGGTTTGGCTTTGGGGCTGGGGAATCAACACGGGTTCTCCCCCGATTTGACCTTTGAGACCGTTGTGCAGGGCTTCGCCGCCCGGTTGCCGGCGGCGGCCTTGAACGCGCTCCAGAGGAACCCCAGAGTTCGGCTGATCGAGCCGGACGTGATCGTGACGGCCACGGAGATCCAGCAAAACGCCACCTGGGGGCTGGACCGGATCGACCAGTCGAACCTCCCCCTCAACACCACCTATGGCTACGACTACGATGGGACCGACGTCCACGCCTACATCCTGGATACCGGAATCCGGTTGTCCCATGATGAGTTCGGCGGACGAGCCCAATTCGACCGGGACTACACCGGAGACTCCAGTACGAATGGCGGTGATTGCAACGGCCACGGGACCCACGTGGCGGGAACCGTGGGAGGTAGCACCTGGGGCGTGGCGAAGAACGTCACTCTCCACGACGTGCGAGTGCTGGACTGCCAGGGATCGGGGTACTCGAGTTGGATCATCGCGGCCATGGACTGGGTCGCAGCGAACGGGGCTCGGCCGGCCGTGATCAACATGAGCCTGAGCGGCGGAGCATCCAGCGCCACTAACGAGGCCGTCCAGCGGACCGTAGGTGCCGGAGTGGTGGTGGTAGCCGCTGCCGGAAACAACTCCAGCTTGGCCTGCGACCGGTCTCCAGCATCGGCGGCCGATGCCTTCACGATCGGCGCCACCACCTCGAGCGATTACAGGTCGTCCTTTTCCAACTACGGCACGTGCGTGGACATTTTCGCCCCGGGGTCCTCCATCACTTCCTCGACTCATGATAGCGATACCTCGAAGGGCACTTGGAACGGCACTTCCATGGCGGCGCCCCACGCCGCGGGCGTTGCGGCCCTGTACCTGGATGCGGACGAGACACTGACTCCGCAACAGGTCATGGACGGCATCGTGGCCAACGCCACGCCCGGCGTGCTCGGCAATGTTGGGTCTGGATCGCCGAATCTGCTTCTTTACTCCCTTGGCGGTGATCCGCCGCCTCCGCAGGATCCCACCCTCATCTACGTCTCGGGCCTGACGGTGGACGTGAACTTCGGGAAGCGGAATTCCAATGGGACGGCCACCGTGACGGTATCGGAACCCGGCGGAAGCGGAGTCGGAGGGGCGACTGTCACAGGGGATTGGATGGTGAACGGCGGGATCCATAAGGGCGGTGTATCCGGACTCACGGAGACGAATGGCATCGCTTCCATCGGTTCTGGAGCGCTGAAGAACGTTAACTCGAGTCATCTAGTGAGCTTCTGTGTGAACGCTGTGACCAAGGCTGGCAGGGACTATGACCTATCTGAGAGGCCACTTCCGTATTGTGTCGAAGCGGGTGACGGCGGGGGTGAGGATCCGCCCCCTGATCCGCCGGCGGACTTCACGCTGGAAGCCACTGTCGCAGGTCGGACCGTTGTGACGCTAACATGGCTGGGGAGCTCGACAGCGCCGTTTGAGGTGTTCCGGAACGGAGATCCCATCGGAACGACTTCATTGTTCTGGTTTGAGAACACTCCAGGGAAGGGAAACTGGATCTACCAGGTGTGCGACAGTGCCGAGCCTTCGAAGTGCACCAACACTGTACGGGTAAGAACCAAGTAACTACGTCCCCTAAACCTGCAGCCGAACGGGCGGCCCACTTCGGGTCGCCCGTTTTCTTTTTAGAGCCGACTTTCGAGGTCATCCCGCGACGGGAACCTTCCCTTCGATCCTTTTGAAAATACCAGTGTATACATAGCCAGGATGTTTCTCTTGAACCTGCCCTTTTGGGCTGAGAACCACTCTTGGAGACGCAATGCGCAGACTCACGATGGCCCTGGCAACGGTGACCTTCCTTGTCGCTTTTCCTTCCCAGGCTTGGGGCCAGTTTCAGGTAGGACCCTATCTGGCGTACCATGACGATGCCGACCTAGGGATCGGTGCCTTCGTGGGCGTCCCTCTGCCTGAGATCGACGAGAACCTCTCCGTCGTGGCCGACTTCGGGTTCTTCTTTCCGGGCGATCATGGCTCCGAAGGCAGCGACTGGGATTACTGGGAGCTCAACGGGGATGCCATCTATCGCTTTCCACTGGAGAACGTTGGCTTTACCCCGTGGGCTCTTGGGGGAATCAATATCGCTCGCTGGTCCCATGACCGGGGATCAGAGGGTCCCGGTGATGACCACAGTGGCGACACGGATATCGGCATCAACCTTGGAGGAGGCGTCACCTTCGGTGAGGGTCCTGTCGCGCCTTTCGCCGGTGTGAAATTCGAGCTGAGTGGCGGTGACGGAGCGGTCATCTTTGGTGGCCTTTCCTTCACCGTCGGTGAGGGGAGCCAGTAGAAGAGATAGGACCCGCAGTGCTTCGCCGGATTCTTTCCCGGCGCCCGCTAGGAAGAAGAGACCGCCCGCGCCTCACGACCGAGGTGCGGGCGGTTCTGCTTTCGGTTCGACTCGGCCTCCCGAGCCGGGTCCGTGGCAGACCCTACTCTCTGGCCAACGCCTCCACCGGGTTGATCGAGCTGGCCCTCAGAGCCGGCACCAGGCTCGCCAGGAGACAGCCCAGCAGGAGCAGGGCCGGTACCGCGGCGAAGACCAGGGGATCGTTCGGTGAAACGCCGAACAGCGCCCCCCTTATGGCTCCACTCAGAGCCAACGCCGCACCCACGCCCACGACTGAGCCTAACGCCCCCATCAGGAGGCCAGATCTCACCACTCCCCCGACCACGGTTCGGGACTCGGCACCCAGGGCGATCCGGATTCCGATTTCTCGGGTCCTGCTGGATACCAGATAGGACTGGACCCCGTACAAACCCACCAGGGCCAGGAAGAGTGCGATCCCCGCGCACGCGGCAATGAGGTAAGCCCAGATGCGGAAGCTGGAAACCTGGGTATTCACCAATCCGGACAGGGTCATGGGGGCGATGGTCAGCTGCGGGTTCATCCCCCGAAGGGTTTGATCCACCGGCTCCACCATGGCGCCGGTGGGCCCTTCCGTGTGAAGGATGAAGTATTGCCGGCCCAGGGGGATTTGAAGAGAAGGGAAGTAGGCGTGTGCTCGGGGAGCCTCGGTGACACTTCCGTACACAGCGGTCTCCGCCACCCCCACGACTTCGACGCTCTGATCGAGGAAATCCATGGTCTTCCCCAGGGCGTTCTGATTGGGCCACATCCGCTGGGCGAACACTTCGTTCACCACGGCGACCATGGGTCCTCCGGGGAGGTCGTCACGAGTGAACGGGCGGCCGGAGAGAATCGAGATACCCAGGGTTTCGAAGTAACTCGGGCCAGCCAGATTGAAGTTCACCCGCATTCCCGTCTCGGCGAAATCCGTGCCGGGCGCGGTAAAGCTCCAGGTGTTGCTTCCCAGGAATTGAATCCGATTGGCCACAGTGGCCGATCGAACACCGGGCATCTGTACCAGCCGGTCCAGCGCTTCCTGAACAAACACTCCGGCCTCCTCATCGGAGTATCCGGCGTTGTCCAACTGGACGGCCATGATGAGCCGGTTCTCTGGCTCGAACCCCATATCCAGCCGCTGAAGGGCTTGTACACTCCTGGCGAGAAGCCCTCCCCCAATGAGTAGAACGATGGAGAGAGCCGTCTGGGTGACGACCAACCCTCCGCGGAACCGGGTCCGGGTCCGTCCCTGCCCGGGCCGTTGGATCAGACCGCTGACGCTCCCCCTGGAAAGGCTCCACGAGGGGGCAGTCCCGAACAGGACTGCGGCCAGGGTCGAAAGAAGGAGAGCGAATACCGCCACCGATCCGTCCGGTGTGAGGGCCGCCTGGATGTTCATGGAGACGGTGGCCGCAATGGCTTTTGGCGCCAGATACGCCAGGCCCAAGCCGGCCGCCCCACCCAGGGTGGAGAGCATCAGGCTCTCGGTGATGAGCTGCGAGAGCAGCCTCTTCCTACCGGCGCCCAACGATGCCCGGATTCCCATCTCCCGTTCGCGGCCTGCCGCAGAGGCCAGAAGGAGGATCGCCAGGTTGGTGCAGGCGATGAGGAACACGCCAGCCACTACGAACCAGAGGAAGTACAGCTGTCGTCTCAGCAGCCGGCTCTCGAACGGGGGCATTCCGAAATCGGATCGGACTTGGAGCTGGTAGGTGTTTCCGTAAACCGTCTGGGACCATCCAGAGAACTCCTCCTCCCATCGGCCCTGGAGGACGCCGGCCGAGGCCTGGGCCGCGGCCAGATCCATCCCCGGGTCCAACCTTGCCACAAGTCGGAGGAAGCGTGAAGCGCTGGGGGATCCATCGTCCTGAAAACGGCGGAGACTCCCGTTGAACCCAGGACTGATGGCCTCGGTGGAGAGGATGGGGATGAAGAGGTCGGGAACCGGCTCGCCGGGGTTTACTCCCCGAAAATCCGGGTGCGTCGCTCCTGCGACTCGGAAGGCGACCCCGTTCAGGAAGAGGGGTCGGTCCAGGATGGCTGGATCCATCCCGAAGCTCCGAGCCCAGTAACCGTGGCTCAGGATAACCTCGGGGGATGTATCCTCGCCTTCCTGAACCCCGGGACTGAACCCGGCCCCGAAGGCCATCGGCACACCCAGGACCCGGAAGTAGTTCCCGGAAACCACCCAAGCTCCTGCTTGCTCCACGGCATCCCCCTGCCCGACAACCACCTCTCCGCCCCCGGAATCAGTTCGCCTTCCCATGCTTCCGGCGAACCCGCCGTAGGCAATGACGTCGTCGAATGCTTCGCCGTAGTCCCTGTAGAATTCGTAGTCGTAGTAGCCCCACTCTGAGCCCACGCTCCCACCCAGATTCCAGTCGAGGCCCAGCAATTCCCGTGGATTCTGGATGAGGGGGGGTGGTTTCCGAAGGACCTCCTGCACGACCGTGAAAACGGTTGTGTTCCCGCCGATCCCAATAGCCAGGAGGAGGATGGCAATCCCGGACGACAGGGGGTTCTTCACAATTCGTCTGAGCCCAAAACGGATGTCCATGATCCGGTTCTGCCACCATCCGCCACTCGGCTTTTTTGGGAGCGATGAGGACCGACCGCCACCCGGTGAGGCTCGGTCGGCTCTTCGCCAGTATCCATCGGGCGTGGCGCGAACCTCACGAATCCGGCGCCATGCACCGACTGCCCGCCAGAATCCCAGGAACAGAACCTCTCGCCAGTACCTCCGACGGGCGAAGGAATGGCCCCTCGTCCGAGTCCATGCTGAGAAGGACTCCAGCAGATCCCCCTCCACTTCCACGGCGGACTTCCTGGAACAGATCCGGCGCAGGGTCAGAACGGCCAGCTTCGGAGGCGTGCTCATATGGCCGTCTCCCCTCCCAGCAGGTCTGCCGGGATCTTCTGCCACATCTGCTCCCTTACCCGTCTGACCTCCCGGACATGAACCAAACCCTCATCCGTCAATTGGTAGTGCCGCTTCCGACGGCCGCCCCGAACCGGTGTGGGATCTCCCATCTCCGATCGGACCAACCCTTTCCGACCCAGCCGTTCCAGGGCGGTGTAGATGGCGCCGAGGGAAACCTCCCGGCCCGCTTCCTCCGCCAGGACGCCCTGAAGCGATGGCCCGTGTGCGTCGGGCGTGGCGATCAGGACACTCAACAAGACCAACTCTTCGAACTCTCTTAGGCGAGACCCGCCCATGTCGTTTTCCCTGGTCTTTCAGGAGGATCCAGCCCGGTCGGCATAGGATCACCTCCTGGTGCTTTCTGGTGGGAGCCGAGACCCCCGGAATGGTTTTTACTACGTAGGTGACAGAAATGGAGTTTCAGGGAGTGGCGCGGAGCCGATCTGTAAGGCCGCCACTTGCCCTTCCCATGCCTCCCACCGACACTTCCTCCATGCCAAGAAACCAAGACGAACGCCGCTACTCGGACGAGGAATTTGCTGTCATCCTCCGCACCGCCTCCGAGACTCCCGAAGCCTTGCCTCCGACACTTCCGCCGGACTCACAGGACGGGTTGACGCTCTCCGAGATCACGGAGATCGCCCAGGAGGTGGGCATCGATCCGGAGAAGGTGTCTCGGGCTGCAGCTCTGCTCCCACCAAGCGAGACGTCGGCTCTCACCAAGCTCATCGGCGGTGGGCCCCGTTACCGCATGGAGTGCACGGCCCAAGGTGCAGTCCCGACCGAGGAACTACGGCGGGTGGTCGAGGTGGCCCGAACGACGACGGGGATCCAGGGCGAGACCCGTGAGGTTCTGGGTGGAGTCGAATGGACCGGGAGTACGGGCACGACCGGATACGGGGTATCCGTGACGCCGAGAGGGGACGAAACCCATCTCCAGGCCTCGGCAAACCACACCGAGGTCATGGCCGGCATCTACGGTGGTGTCGGGATGGGAGTGATGGGCGCCATCAGCCTTACCCTGGCCAAGCTGGTTTTCGGCGAGTCGGACGCGGGGATCATCGCCTCCATCCTTTCCGGGGCCCCAGCGGGATTTCTCGTGGCCCGAACCGTTTGGACGCGGTCTGCCAAAAGGTACCGCCGCCGGCTCCTTCATTTGTTGGACCTCATGAGGAGGGAAGCCGAGGACGCGGTGGAGGACGCGGGGTCGGAGAACGCGGTGGAGGAAGTTACAGGGAGATTGGGTGGGGACGGCGTGAAGGATGCCCCTGACGAGGCCGGCGAGGAACGATGATCGCAGAGCATCGGACCATCGAATTCAGCACCCGCGGAAACGACCACATCGTTGATCTGACCCAGGAGGTCCAGGCTTCGGTCGCCGAAACTGGCGTGACCACCGGCCAGGTGGCTCTGTTGGCCCACGGCTCAACGGGATCCCTCACCACCCTGGAATACGAACCGGGGCTGGTGAACCACGATATCGCGGCGGCCATGGAACGGCTCGCCCCACGGGACGGCCGTTACGAGCACGAAGAGACATGGCACGACGATAACGGCCACTCCCACGTGAGGGCCTCGACGGTAGGGCCATCCCTCGCTCTCCCGGTGGTGAATGGCGCCGTGCCTCTTGGTACCTGGCAGCAGATCGTCTTCATGGATTTCGACACCCGGCCCCGGAAGCGAACGGTGCATTTGAGCATCGTGGGGGTGTAGGGAAACCATCCCGGGCGCCAGCCCGCCGCTCAGCGAAACCGCACCGCCCCTCCGACCGGAACACATTCCACTTCCGGGGGTCCCAAACTCCCGGCATGAACCTCGTGCGCGACTTCCCTGCGAACGCTTCCTGCGGATCCATCTCATCCCGGAGTAGTGATGTTCAACCGAAAGAGGGCCACAGACCTCTTCGTTGAGGGCGTGGTCATCGTGGTCAGCATCCTTCTGGCCTTCTCCCTGGAGGCCTGGTGGGCTGAGCGAGGAGAACGGTTGGAGGAGACAGGGATTCTCGAGAACCTGAAGGTGGAGTTTACGAATGCCGGGTCTCAACTGGATCGGTACCTGTTCTTCCATGAGGTGACCCTGTCTTCCGTCGACAGCATCCTGAACGCTGTTCGTGCAGGTCTGGCCGAGGGAGGCTCCACGGTCGAAGTCCCCACCATCTACCTGGCCAGGGCCTTCATTCCCCCCACCTATGACCCCCAGACGGGCACGCTGGACGGCCTGACCCACTCCGGCCACTTCGGGATTCTAAGGAGCGAAGAGCTCAGGAAGGCCCTTTCTGCCTGGCCGGGACTCCTGGCGGAGGCGGCGGAGGAGGATGCCCGGGCGGCGTACATGGTCTATGAGCGCCTGGACCCGGTTCTTTCGACCATGTTGGATATCAGCGAGGCCCGGATTATGGCCTCGGTTGTCACGGACGAGGCCTGCTCCAACGCCTTCTTCGGGAGGTCATGCGAGGACTCGGAGGTGGAGATCGATCTTCCAGCCAAGTGGGCTGGATCTACATCTCTGCCGGCAAACTTCGAGGTGGTCGGTCTCTTCTCTGCTCGGTACCAGGTCCTGGAACACGGCATCGACGAGTACAGGGACGCTCGGGAGGAGATCGATCGGATCGTAGCCCTGCTGGAGGAGAGCCTGGCGGGGTGATTTTGGAAGAATAGCCGCGGTTTGGCCGTATGGATTGTCGTGTGATGGGATAGGGGGTACGATCCGTTCCTCGTCGTTGAGACGGTGACCCATGTCCGAGCCCGAACCAAGTCCGGATTCCTTCGACGTTCCTCCCGCTGTCATTGAGGGGCAGACCCACTCCCTCTCCTCAGAACCGCCGGGAAAGATCTCCGGACGGTTGGTCCCCACCACCCCAACCGAGCGAATCCAGGTTCTGGATGTTCTGAGAGGTGTGGCCCTTCTGGGCATCCTCATCACCAACATCCAGCACTTTTCCATGTTTGCCGGAACGGTGCGGAACCCCACTCTCTATGGGGACCTGACGGGTGCCAACCTCTGGGTTTATTCTCTGACCTTCAATCTGGCCTTCCAGAAGTTCATGCCGATCTTCTCCATGCTTTTTGGCGCCGGTATCATGATGGCCGCCACGAGAAGAGAGGCGGCCGGGGAGCGGGCAGGAATCTTTCACTACCGGCGGATGTTCTTCCTTCTCTTGATTGCACTGGCCCACTCCTACCTGATCTGGTATGGAGACATCCTCTTCGTCTACGCCGTTTGTGGGGCCCTGGTCTTCCCCCTCCGGTTCCGGTCGGCCCGGTTTCTGATTGCGGCCGGGATCGTGATGCTGGCCGGTCAGCCCATCATGGAGATCATCACCTTCCGCATGACCTGGATCTATGAGCTCGTGAACCCATTCGCGGGCATGTCGCTGGAGGAGGTATCGGCCACCGACCTGGCTGCTTTCCAGGGTGGATGGATGGAGAACTTCCGCCAACGGGCCGCCTACTCGCTGGAGGGTCAAACCGTTGGGTTTCTCCTTCACGGGATCTGGCGGGGGTGTGGGCTGATCCTTCTGGGCATGGGCCTCTACCGTCTTCGAATCCTCACCGGGGAGAGGGCTCGGTCCTTCTATCGGACCCTCATCGCAGTGGGCCTCGGTATCGGGATTCCCATCACCGCATTTGCCTTCTGGATGAGCTACTCCGCGAACTGGGGGGACTTCTGGGTGCAACAGTTCGCCCTCCAGGTGATTCATTGGGTGGGGATCGTGGTCAGCCTGGCCTGGATTGGGATCGTGATGCTAGCCTGCCGTCCGGCATGTCGGTCATGGATGGGGCGGGCCCTGGCCGCCGTGGGGAGAACAGCCCTCTCCAACTACCTCCTCCACAGCCTGATCTGCACCTTCATCTTCTACGGCTTCGGCTTGGGCCTTTATGGGTCAGTGGAACGTACCGAGCAGATCGGGATCGTGTTTGCCGTCTGGGTGCTTCAACTCCTGATTTCTCCCCTGTGGCTCCGGTACTTCCGATTCGGGCCGGCGGAGTGGCTGTGGCGTTCGTTGTCCTACGGAGGCCTCCAGCCGTTTCGGGTGGGAAGGCCGCGGGGTTCCCTGGGCAGCGTTTGACGGGTAGGCCCGTGCTCATTCAGGCATGCCGACGTTCTCCAGCCGGGCGTTGAGCTGGGTTTTCTCCGGCTAGACGGTGAGCGGGGCTCCCCCGGCCAGACGGTGAGCAGGGTTCCTCCTGCAGGGCGTTGAGCGGGGTTCCTCCGGCAGGGCGTTGAGCGGACGCTCGATCAGACGCTGGACCGGCGCCTCTTCGGACGCTGAACCGCCGTCTCTTCGGACGCTGAACCGCCGTCTCGCCAAAGGCTGAGCCGTCGCCCAACCAAACATCCATCTGCCCACTTATTCTTTGGCCCACCAAACATCCATCTGCCCACTTATTCCTTGACAGGTTTTGGGTCGGCAGGTCGTGGCGAGTCCGGGACCCCGGTCTGATTTGCTGCCTGGCTACGCTGCTTAGCCTGTGACGAACGTTCTCACCTCAT
>JABDNZ010000088.1 GCA_013043565.1 Gemmatimonadota bacterium
CAGACCTTCCCGAATACGCGGATCTGCTCCGGGTGCCGGGGTTGGACGAGGCCGACGGGTGGGGTTGGGAGTGGTCCGAGGAGAAGGGCACTTTGGAGCCCGAGGGGTGAACCTCCTCCTGGACACCCATTTCCTCCTCTGGACGGTCCTGGGGTCGGATCGCCTCCTGGAGTTCCCTTGGCTGGACTCATACCGGCCGTGGGGAATCTCCCCGGTCTCCTTTCTGGAAATCCAGTTCCTTGCGGAGGTCGGCCGCCTGGAAATCCAGCAACCGAGCTTCTCAGGGGCCGTGGCCACGGACGCCCGATTCGTGATCGACGAAGTCCCCTTGGTGTCCCTGGTAGAAAAAGCCCTCCCACTGTCGTGGACCCGAGATCCTTTCGATCGACTCCTGGCTGCCCATAGCGATGCACGACGTGTACCGCTTTGCAGCCTCGATCGGCGGATCAAGCAGAGGCACCGCCTCCTGGTGGAGGAGTTGAGGGGCTGATCCGGGGGAGGATACGGAGATGGGGTAGTTTCTTTGGGGGGCCAAACTTATGGGAAGCTGTCCGGAAGCCGGGATTTACACCTCCTTCACCACCCCGGGCCTTAGAAACAGCAACTTGCCGGACACGGCTGACGGTTCCAACCCGTAGCGGACAGCCACCGCAGATCGGTACGCATCGATCTGGGGTCGGTAGAAGGTAATCTTCGCCTCGACGGCGTCGGGATCCGACGCATCGAACACGTCCGTCTTGAAGTCCAGGACCTCGGCCCCTACGACGTCCCCGTCTTCCCTCCACACCACCAACCGGTCGATGTATCCTTGAAGGATCCCGTCCGGGACACGCTGTACGAAAGGAAGCTCTTGCTCGACACGGGCTTCGGGAGAATAGGCTTCCCGGCTCAAGGCCTTCTGGATCGCCGGGGATTCCATCCAGGCTTTGAACTCGTCCAGCCACTCTTGGATACGGTCGTCGGAGAGACCCGGCGCCTCCTTTCGAGCCGCCCTCGACAGAGTGGCGTCGTCCGGGATGCCGTCCTCGATCCATCCGATCGCCTCGCACCAAGCATGGACGACGGTGCCTCGGAGGCGGGCGTCACCTTTCAGGTCCAGCTGAAGGTGGGTAGCCAGGTCCAGAGTCTCGCCACCCTCCATGGCCGAGGGACTTCTTCGGGCCAGGTTCCTGACCCGGGCCCCCGCTGTGGGCCTCAGGGGAACCGGATCACCGACCTCCCGTCTGTCCTCCTGGCCAGCGTCGGTACCCGCCCCACCGCTGAACTCATGGGGCCGAAGCTTCTCGAACCAATCCGGGTCACCGTGTGAGTAGAGGACCGGATCGGCCTCATCCGCCGGATCCCCGGGCGCCAACGCGTTCCTCAGGATTCTGGCTGAGCTTTTGGTGGTGCCCTCGCCTCTCTCGCCGTCAGCCGGGATCAGCATGTGAAGGGCGTACCGTGTCCGGGTCAGGGCCACGTAGAGTCCGCTGAAGTCGTCCCGAAGCCGGAATGCCCGGTTCTGATCGTGCGACGGTCGCAATTCCGGAAGCAGCGTACGGGTGGTCTTGTTGGTGGCGGGATAAACCCTGGTGATCCGGCCCGAGTCCTCGTCCCTCCAAGGCACCACCGGATCCCCAAATCCGGTCTGTTCCACCGATTGGTAGAGATGGGGGAGAACCACCACGTCGAACTGAAGGCCCTTCGACTGGTGGATCGTCATGACCCGAATCTGTGCGCCGGAGGGATCCTCCACGCGCTGCTTCTCCACCAAGCGCACGAAGTCCCGAGGGCGCAGCGTCCGTTCCGCATCATACCCGAACCCCATCTCCACCAGCTGGAGGAGCCGGGCCCTCTCCAGAGTATGACAGGAAGCATCGAGGTCCTTGGCCCATTCGCCGAGCACGACCCCGTACCCGTCCCGCATGAGCTGGCCACGGATCCGCCGGGCGAGGCGGTTTGAGCCGGGCAGGTCGTCGTAGTCGGTGTACCCCACAACTTCCCCCACCGGCGTCTTCGCCACGTGGTAACGAGCCAGCTTGTCACCCGGGTGATCCACCATGCGCAGGAGGGCCAGGATGGCGTTTACGGGCGCGGCGTCGGTGAGGGGGGTGCCCCCTTCCCCGCTGGCCGGAATCCCCAGCTCACGGAGGGCGGCGATGAGGTAGGAGACCACCTTGTTGGTCCGGACGAGGACACCGATGCTGGCCCTGGGCTCCTTCTGATGAAGGTCACCGATGAACTCGGCGGCAAACCTCAGGACGGCCGGTTGAATACCACCCATACCGGCAGCCGGTGGGCCCACTCGAAGCTCCGCGTATCCGGGACGGTCTTTCCACCGCGCGTCCAGGCGGTAGAAGTCGCGGATCCACTGCTCGGCGACCTCAGGACCTCCGTCCATCTCCCCCACCACCGGATTTCCGTTCAGTTCGGAGAAGACGTCCTTCACCACATCGAGGATGACGGGCCCTGACCGATAGGACAGGTCCAACTCGCCGTGTTCCAGCCGGTGGGTCTCCCTGACCTGGTTCACCAGGCTCGGCCGTGCGCCCCGCCATCCGTAGATGGACTGTTTCGGATCGGCCACCACCACCGCCGCCCGCTCCGTTTCGTGCCCCGAAAGAAGCTCATCCACCAGGGGATCCAGAACCTCCCACTGGGCCTGGGACGTGTCTTGGAACTCGTCCAGCAGGACGTGCTGGACGTGGGCATCGAGGCGGAAGTAGAGGGAGTCGGCTTCGCTCATGACCTGGTGGGACCGGAGCAGATGGGTGATGTCTCCGAATCGGTAATCGCCCCTTCCCCTTTGGGCTTCTTCGAACGCATCCCGGTACCATCCAGCCAGGCGCTCCAGAGCCGCCGCCTGACCCTTGATCTCGCGAGCCAGATCCAGACGGGCCAAAAAGACCGTCTCATCCAAGAGGTCGGCCAACCCGGGGTCGGGATGGTGGCTCCGGAATTTCACTTCCCCAGCCGGGATAAGCTCCTCGGTTTCCACCAATTTCTTTCCGATGCCGATCCGGAAGAACTCTTTCCAGTTTCTGATCCGAACGACCTCGGCTAGGCGACGGAGTTCTTTTTCCCAATACGAGTTGGGCGCCCACACTTTGTCCCCGGGCTCCCCCCTCGCTGCCATAAGCTCCGCGATCTCCTGGCATCGTTCCTGGATCTGCTTGGAATCGGGAGCCCCCTCCACTTCCACGTCGGGGAATCGGAGGGTCCAGGCCTCTTCGTCGTCTTTTGCAACCTCCCGGAGGGCCTCCAGCAGCTTCTCCACCTGTTCCAGAAGGTGACGGTGGACCCCTCGTCGCACCTCTCCTTTGGCCATGACCCGGACCAGCTCAGCCATGACGCCCGAGTCCTTCTGATCCAGGACCGCCTCCAGGGCCTCGGACCGCATCCGGTCCTCTTCGGGGCCCTCCACCATTCTCCAGGTCGGTGAAATCCCCAACTCCCGAGCGAAGGTCTTCGCCATCTGGACGAAAAACGAATCCAGCGTCCCGATGTTGGCCCGATGGAGGGAGAAGATCAGGTCGGTCAGGAGTCGCCCGCAGTGGCTCCGGGTCAGGAAGTCACCAGGACGCTCGGCCTCTTCGCCCAGCCAGGCATCCTCTGCCAGCTTCGCCGCTTTGCCCTCGTCAAGCGCCGCTTCGGCCAAGCGGACCAGGACCCGCTCCAGGATCTCCGCCGCGGCCTTCCGGGTGAAGGTGGAGGCCCAGATGGTCTCCGGCGGCACGTCCATGGCCAGGAGTCCGATGAGGCGGGACGAGAGGTGGTGGGTTTTCCCGGATCCTGCAGACGCCAGGACCAGTTCCCGAGGAAGGGGGCTCGTCATCCGTCTTCCACCCCATCCCCGTCGTCGCCATCATCCGCCCGGGGCAACTCCAACCTGCCCAGCAAGGGATTCAGGGCATCATCCCGGAAACTTTTCGTATCGCGATTGTAGTGGAACGGCTCGGACCTCAGCTTCCGGATCACCTCCTCTGCCGTCGCGTAGGCCTGAGCCAGCTCGTCTTCGCTCCAGTTACCCTCGGCTGATCCCACCTTGTCCAGCTCCCTGGGAAGGAGGATGTAGCCGAGTCGGACATGATCCCAAGCCGACTCGGGAACCACGGGCGTGCCGTCCTCCTTCCGAACCCCCGAGAGCAGGCGGCGGTAGAGGGGAAGTTGCAGGTCCACCCACTCCTTGCTGCTCTTGGGGCCTTTCCGGTGAGTGTCTTCGGGAGCCTCTCCCTTGTCCCCGGTCTTGTAGTCGAAGATGGCCCACTCGTCGGTCGTCGAGTTGTGGTCGATGCGGTCGATCTTGCCTCGGAGGTTCACCGGTTCCCCATCCACAACCAGGGGCACCCCATCCTCGGGCTTCGCCTCCACGGCGACGATGCGCCAGCCCTCCCTTACCCAGTCCGACTGCCAACGGGCGAAGCGACGGAGGCGGGCCCGGAGTTGCTCGACCTGGACCCGAACGGCCGGAACCGGACTGGATCCGAACTGGTCTTTTACCAGGTGCCCCAGGAGCTGGTAGAGCTTCTTCTCCACCACGTCGGCGTCGTCGGAACCCGCCTCTTCGGTCCGGCCGAAGCGCTCCAGAACCTCGTGGGCCAGGCTCCCGAACACGGCCCCGTCCATCTCCCGGGCATCGTCGTCCAAGGGCTCCAGCTTCAGAATGCGGGTCAGGGCATACCGATACGGGTCCTTTAGATAGGCGGCGAAGGCCGTGACGCTGATTCGGTCCAAGCCCTCGAGGGGCGGGAGGGGGTCCTCTGGGGGGGAGACGAACTGACTTTCTTGGGCGTCTCGATGGGCGCCCCTGGGCAAGTCCATGTCTGAACCGGCTGCTTCGATGTCCATTCCCTCGGTGGATCCGGGCTCGGCATCGGCGCTCACCTCTTCCCCCAGATACCGCATGATCCGTTGCGCCACGACCTCCGGCTCATCGGCGAACAGCAGGCGGCTGGGCCGGAGAGGATCTCCATCGCCAGTGAGCCGCCCCGCCACCAGATGGACCTCCTCCCGGGATTCCACCATGGCCGAGAGCAGGTACGCGTCCCGAGCATAGCGAGCCTTGTCGTCTGGAATCCCCAGGCGGGTTCGAAGGGTGCCCGGCAGGAAGGCGTCGGCCCCCATGGACTCCGGAAGGATCCGCTCGTTCACCCCCGTGACCACGACCGCGGGCGCGTCATCCAGGGGTAGCTCCAGCCAGCCCAGGAGCTCCACCGCGTGCTCCTCCGGATCGGGAGGGAGGGTGAGCTCCGGCCCGGTGAGTTCTGCGAGCAGGACCCCCATGGCTTCGGGCGCCTCCACCTTCATGTCCAGGTTCGGTGGGAGGGTGGCCAGCCGGGAAGCGGCGCCCTTGATGTGCGCCATGGCATCCAGCATCTGCCGGACGGCACTTTTGCTCCGGTCGATGGGCTGCCCGCCATAACCCCGCACCAGAATCTCCAGGAATACCGGCATCCATTCCGAGATGGGCCTGGTGCCTTCGAGGGCTCCGAGCCCCAGGGCCTGGTCCAGGTACTTCACCAGGTCCCTGGTTCGGCGGGCGTCCTTGTCTTCCCCGGGGAGAGGCCCCCCCACAGAGTCCTGAAGGTGTCTTGTCTGGAAACGGTCTACGAAGGTGAGGGCGCTGGTGGGATCGGCGGAACCTGGACCGTGCCCTTCCCCAGCTGGCACCGTCACACGGACTGCCGCCTCCACCATGTCGTGGAGGTCCGGGTGACGAATGAGGGCAGCAAAAGCCGGGTAGGGTTTCCCGCCCAGGTACTCGGCCACGGTTTGGAGAAGTCGGACCGGCCCGGTTTCCTCCACAGGCGTCCCACCTGCGAAGCGATGAGGCACCTCTACACCGGACAAGCCCTGCTCCAGGAAGGGCACCAGGTCGGCATCCGGAACCCCCACCACCACCTCCTCGGCGGCGTACCGTCCGCTGAACCCCCAAAGCGCTTCAACCGTTGCCGCGGCCTGGTCCCTTGGGCGTTGCACCACCCGGATCCAGGGATCCTCGAGCTTGATGTGAATCCCTTCCCACTCCGCCGGAATCACGCACCCGAGGGAGTCGAAGCGGTGGCGAAGTTCCTCAGGAGCATGGACCAATGCTCGAATGGGGACTGGCAGAGCGTGAACCATCTTCCGTACCACGCCAGGAAGCTCGACGACCCCCACCATCCATACGTCCCCGGGTGGAGTGAGGCGCTCCACGTTCAACGCCGCTTTTCGTTCCCGGTCCCGGTCCCTATGCCCGGAGCGGACGAGGATCTCCAGGTACGTCTTCTGGACCTCGGCCAGGGCCTCCCACCGATTCGAGTCGTCGTAGGGGAGGCCGTGCCGGAACTCCCTGGCCACATCAAGAAAGTCCCGTCCCTCCGCTCCCACCTCCCGGTGCAGTTTCTCCACAATCCCCGCCAATGCCATCCACCCGGAGAGGTTCGGGGCCAGATCCGGAAACACCTCTTGGAGCAACTGGGGATCGGTTTTCTTCAGGGCCTGGGAGAAGGCATGCCGAGAGGTCGTGGCGTCGGCGATGGGCCCCGTGGGTTGGTAGAGAAGCTCGGGGAACCGCCCGATGGTCACCGTCCTCGGAGGGGTAAACGGGACCCGTCGAGCCTCCGCCTCCTCCAGGAGGAGCTCCATCAACCGCCGTCCAGCCCGGGCCGCAGGCGTCACCACGACCACGCCCCTCAGATCCAATCCGTCGGCTGTGGCGTACTCCTCCGCCATGAGCGTGGCCGCCCTGGGAAGAGCCGGCCCGTCCCACCCCAGGAAGATGGGCTGAACCGGCAAGGGTCTCCGGGCTTCGGTCATTGCGAATCAGGATCCTGGCTGAGGGTCAGGTGGAGCGAAGGCACAGTGGAGAATAACGGGGGGATCTGACAAGGGGGGGGAAGGCTCAGTAGCGGTGATCAGTCCCAACCCTACCTGGAAACGCCCACCCCAAGCAGAAAAGCTCCAATCCGAGTTCGCATGGACCATCTTCCTCAAACCCAAGAGGCCGAGTTGCCGGTCTTGAGTCGTTTCTACGGGATCGTCGTCTACATGAACTACAGGGATCACGATCCTCCTCATTTCCACGCACGGGATCAGAATCAGGAGGTGCTCGTGGAGATCAACTCCAGTCTCGTGAAAGGCACCTTCCCTAGGAGAGCCTTGCGCCTCCTCTTTGATTGGACGGAGATTCATCAAGAGGAGTTGGAGAGGAACTGGACCCTGGCGAGGAACCACAAGCCGCTGGAAACAATCGCGCCTCTCCCATGAGACCGACAATGTTCCTTCACGTGGAAGCAGTCACTCTATTGGATGACTATGTACTCCGGATCGAGTTCTCGGACGGGGCTATCCGGGATGTAGATCTCTCCCAGGAGCTTCGCGGAGAGGTTTTCGAACCGCTGCGGGACCCGGAGCTCTTCGCTGAAGTGGCCGTGAACCACGACACTGGCACGATCGAGTGGCCGAGTGGAGCCGACATGGCCCCAGAATTCCTCTACGAACAAGGCACCGACGCGGAGCAGGTAGCCTGAGGAATCCCCAACCCCGCCTCGGACCGTATTCCTGACAACTACGGCATGTGCGCCACGGCCTCCGCCGTCAGATCCTGGATCGGCCGCCACCGGGTGATCAGCCCATCCTCCACGGTCCAGACCGCAGCGTATTCCGACTCCCAGGTTTTTCCGGTCTCTTTCACGCGGAAGCTGTACTGGCCCAGCGCTACAACCTTGTTCCCGGATTCGAAAAACTCATGCACCTGGAAATCCAGGATTTCCTGGGTCGCGAAGAATAGGTCGAAAAACTGCGCTACCCCTTCCTTCCCGGTATAAAGGTGGTTGATGGGTGTAGGCGGAGGGCCCCGGTGATCCCACTCTACCTCGTCCGACATGAGACCATAAACCCGATCCATATCTCCCTGGTCGAACGCTTCATAAACCTGCTTTACCACCTCGATGCTCATGGCCAATCTCCTGTCTGGGGTGCTGGGGAAAAAAGAGATTATCTGCATAGTAGTTTATACGCAAACCCAGGCCCATCCCTGCCCTTCCCCCGACCTCCGAGGGGGTAGTACCATGGGGGCCATGCTCGGGAATAGAGCCACGACCGTCTTCGAAGGGGGCCTCCAGATGCGTAGTCCCAGACTCGTCCTTCCGTTCTCCTTTTTTCTGATTTGCGGCGCCCTGCCGTCGACCACCGCTCAGGACGCCAGGGCGCAGGAGACCGCAACGGCCCAGGAACCGACCGCCGGCCCAGCCGAGATCGGAGACCCACCACGCGGCCCCACGGACCCCGCCGAGTTCGAAGCCTTTGTGGACGGCGTAATGGACGTACTCCTGGTGGAGTTCCGGACTGCAGGAGCGGTGGTTTCGGCCGTTTCGGGCGGTGAGGTCTTTTTCGCAAAGGGATACGGGTATTCGGACTGGGAAGGGCGGGTACCGGTGGATCCCGAGACTACCCTCTTCCGTATCGGCTCCGTGTCCAAGCTCTTCGTTTGGACGTCCGTCATGCAACTGGTGGAGCAAGGTCTCCTCGACCTGGACACCGACATCAACGAGTACCTGGACTTCGAGATCCCGGCGACCTATGACGAACCCATCACTCTCTCCAACATCATGGCCCACGCCGCCGGCTTCGAGGACTACGTCGTGGAGTTGTTCGGTGACGAACGGGAAGACGTGAGACCTCTGGGCGACCTCCTGAAGGACCAGATCCCTCAGCGGGTCCGGCCGAACGGGGACATCTCCTCGTACTCGAACCACGCCACCGGGATGGCTGCCTACATCGTGGAGCGGGTGTCCGGCACCGAGTGGAAAGACTACGTGGACGAGAACATCATCGAGCCTTTGGGAATGCAGTACACCTCCTTCCGGCAGCCCCTCCACGAGCCCCTCGAGCCACACATGTCCAAGGGGTATAGCTACGGTGGCGGTCAGTTCAGGGAAGCGGACTTCGAGTATGTGCCCCTGGCTCCCGTGGGAGCCGCGACGGCATCGGCAGGGGACATGAGCCGTTTCATGATGGCCCATCTACAACTCGGCGAGTTGGACGGGCAGCGGGTTTTGTCGGAGGAGACGGCCCGCCTGATGCAGTCCGACCACCACCGGATGGCCCCTGAAGTCAACGCTATGGCCCACGGGTTCATGGTCTACGACGGACACGGCGAGAGGATCATCGGGCACGGGGGGGACACGCGGATCTTCCATACGGGGCTGTGGATGTTCCCCGAACACGACTTTGGGTTGTTCGTCTCGTTCAACTCTCAGCAGAGCGGTGGAGCGAGGGGCAGGCTCTTCTCCGCCATCATGGACCGGTACTTCCCGGTGGAGGAGGAGATTCCCCCCGCTGATTCGAGCTTCGTCGACCGAGCCGCCCGGTTCACAGGGGAATACAGGGCCAACCGGTTCTCTCACTCTACCGTCGCCAAGCTGGCGGCCCTTCAAACCTCATCGGTGAGTGCCACCAGCCGAGGAACGTTGAGAGCCGTGGGAACCTACTGGGTCGAAGAGAGCCCCCTGGTCTTCCGGGAAGAGTACGGTACTCGAAAGCTCATCTTCAGGGAGGACGAGTCAGGGAACATCACGCACTTCTTCCTGAGCACCACGCCCATCGCTGCATTCGAACGTGTGCCTGTGACCGAACACCCGGCGCCGCACCTGGTCATCTTCATACTGGCTATCGCAACGACCCTCCTCGCCCTCCTCTCCCCGATCCTCGGGTGGATCATCCGGAAGTGGCACAAGGTCCCATCACACGAATTGGTCCGGATTCCGGGTGGTGCTCGTGCCACCCTGTGGTTCACGGCCCTTCTCTTCGTGGTGGCGGCGTTTTTGATCGGTCCGAACCTCACCCCCAGCAAGCTGTCGGTTGAAGTCCCAGGTCTTCTGGGCATGGGATTCCTCTTCCCCATCCTCGCCGGGCTGATGACCCTGGGGGCAGCAGTCTACGCGGGGCGGATCTGGGCGAAGCGGCAGGGGCGCTTCACGGTCCGAGTGTTCTACTCGGTTGCGGTCCTGGCCTACATCCTGTTCCTGTGGCAGCTGTACGTGTGGAATTTCCTGGGGTGGAACTACTAGCGACCCATCGGGGCCTGTCCTTGCCCCTCCCTCCCGCGCATGGTGCTAGGCCATGATCTAGCAGCTGGTCTCATGCCTAGATCAGTCTTGTTATGCTTTACGTAAAGCATTAACTTCTTGAAGCGAGTGGCCAGGCCTTGATCGTTTCCTTCAGGGACGGGGGCACGGAAGACATCTTCGAGGGCCGGGAGTCACGATCCGCGCGGAGAGTTCTCCCCATATCCCTCCACAGGATCGCGGGTGAGAAACTCGACTGGCTCAATGCGGCCTCTTCGCTGAAGTCCCTCAATCTCCCCGGCCTTCGGCTAGAGGCGCTGCGAGGCAAGCGAAAAGGTCTCCACTCGATCCGAATCAATGACCAATACCGTGTCTGCTTTCGATGGACCGAGAAGGGGGCCGAAGATGTGGAGATCGTGGACTACCACTAGGGAGGGAGGTTTGATCAGGTGAAGAGGCGATTGCCATCTGACCGCCGCCCGGTTCACCCCGGCAAGGTGTTTCTGGACGAGTTTCTGAAGCCCCTGGAGATCACGCAGAAAGAAGCGGCCCGTCTCCTCCGGATCTCCTATCCACGAATGAACGAGATTATCAAAGGCAAGCGGACCGTGACACCGGAAACCGCCCTCCGCCTAGCCCGCCTGACGGGCACCGACGCCGAATCATGGCTCAACCTGCAGCAGTCCGTGGACCTATGGGACGCGTATCAATCGGCCGACGTCGGAGACATCAAAAAGATCCAGCCTCTCACCGCTGCCTGATCAGCCGAACCCACGAAAGAAAGGGCCTCCCTCACTCCGTCCGGAAAGCAATGACAGGATCAACCCGGGTCGCCCTGAGGGCGGGCAGCCAGGCCGAGAACAGCGCCGCCAGCACCAGGAGCCCTGCCACGCCGGCATAGGTCATGGGATCGCCGGTTCGGACCTGGAACAAGAGGCTTTCCATTAACCTCGAGAGGGCGAAAGCCCCTCCGAGGCCCACGACCACGCCCACCATGGCCGGCCGCATGGCCTGGAAGATCACCTTCTTCATGATCTGACCCTTGCTGGCGCCGATGGCCACCCGGACTCCGATCTCCGGCGTCTGCTGGGCCACCGCGTAGGACTGGACTCCGTAGACTCCTGCCAGGGCAAGGATCAAGGCCAAGCCGGCGAAGATGCTGACCATGACCATGATGAACCGCTGCCCGCCCACGGACCGGCCCACCATGTCTTCCATGGTGGCGATGTCGGACAGTGGGATGTTCGGATCCAACTCAGCCACCAAAGATCTGAGGGTTGGGACCAGCGCAGTGGGCGCCCCGGCGGTATGGACCACCAGCTCCGGCGCGAACCCCGCTGGGAAGTAGGGCAGGTAGACGGCAAAGGTGGGACCCTGGTCGATGCCCCGCTCCAGCATGTCCCCCACGACTCCGATGATCTCACCGGGACGCTCATTCTGGCCGGCCCAAAGGGTGATGGTACGGCCCAGGGGATCCTCCCCGGGCCAGAGTTGCTCCGCGATCCGTTCGCTGATGAGGGTCGGAAACGGGCCGTCACCCATCGCAGCGAGATCGTCGGCGTTGAGGTCCCGCCCCCTGAGAATCGGAACACCGATGGTTTCGAAATACCCTGGAGAGATCAGGCGCCATGATGCCCAGGGGACCCCCCCCTCTGGATCGGTTTGGTCCGGTCTCACGAATCCCAGCCCCGTGCTTCCGCCAGCCAAGGGCCTGATGTGCACCAGCGCCGCGGCCTCGACCGGAGTCAGCGCATTGGCCCTATCCAGGAGTTGTTGGTTGAAGCTGAGGAACTCCTCAGGACCGTAGGTATCGGGGACGTTCACCGCGGCAATGAGACGGTTCTCGGACTCGAAGCCCCGCTCCGCCCCAATGAGCTCGCCGAAGCTGCGGATGAGGAGGCCCGAGCCCACAAGAAGCATCAAAGACAGGGCCACCTCCGCTGCCACCAAGGCCCCGCGAAGTCTCTGATGGGCCCGGTTCCCGGCGATGCTCTGGCCCCCGGCCCTCAGCGTGGACGCGGCGTCGGCCCCGGAGGCCTGAAGGGCGGGAACCAGTCCGGTCACTACGCCGGTGAGGACCCCGGCCCCCAGGGTGAAGGCCAGGACCCAACCATTGATAGTCACGTCCGAGAGCCCTGAGATGTCACCGGGAGCCATGGCGATGAGGGCGTTCACGCCCCAGGAAGCCAAGGCCAATCCCAAGCCCGCGCCCAACAAGGAGACCACCAGGGACTCCGTGAGGCCCTGCCGGATCAGCCGCCCCTTGGACGCACCGGTGGCAGCCCGAATCGCCGTTTCCCTCACCCGGCCCGTGGCCCGGGCCAGGAAGATGTTCGCCAGGTTCACGCAGGCGATCATGAGTAGGAATCCCACGACTCCCAGGAGGACCCAGAGAGCCCGGCGGGTTTCGTCCGTAGCCACCCATTCACTGGAAGGCCCCACGGCCACTCCGATTCCGGCCAGCTCCTCGGGGAACGTCTCCTCCAAACGCTGCGCAATACCCTCCAGATCGGCCTGTCCCCCCTCCAGGGTGGTCCCATCCCGGAGCCGGCCGATGACCGCCAGCTCGAAACTGGTCCGGATGGTCTCGAACTCACGGATCATGGGGGCGTATACGTCGGCGTAGTCCAGCCAGGGCCGACCGGGAGGGAGGACGCCGACCACGGTGTAACTCTCTCCGTCGAGGGTCATCTGGGTATCCAGAATCGAGGGGTCACCGCCGAACTGGCTGTGCCAGAACTCGTTCCCGAGGACCACCACGTTTCCCTCTCCCCGCCCCTCGTCCTCCCCAGGAAGGAACGTTCGGCCCAGAACCGCACGGACCCCCAGAACCTCGCCGAAGAACCCCGAGGTCACGCGGCCCATACTCAGTTGCTCCGGGTGCTCCGTCCCCGTGAGGTTGGCGGCGGCGAACCGATAGGCGCCCAGATCGTCGAAGGTCCGGTTCATCTCCCGGAAGTCCCAGAAGTTGCCTGGGGCCACGGACGCCCGCTCCCACCCCTGCTCGAGACGGGACTCCCAGATCCGGACGATCTGATCCGGTTGGTGAAACGGCAGCGGTCTCAGGAGGACCGTGTAGACCACGCTGAAGATTGCCGTATTGGCTCCAATGCCCAGAGCCAGCATGGCCAGGGCGATGCCACTGAAGACGGGACGTTTCCAGAGCTGTCTGAAGGCGAAACGCAGGTCTTGGAGGAGATTGTCCATGAAGATTGCTCGATTCCTCTGTTTCACCCGTGACCGTTCAGCCCGGAAAGTCGACTTCTTGATGCGACCAGGATCGCCGAATCGCTCTTCGGCCGCCCGTCGTGCGGCAGCCGGGTCCATCCCCTGGCCCTCGTACTTCCGGGCCAGCATCTCCAGGTGGAATTCCAACTCCTCGTCCACCTCTCCCCGGAGCCGGCGCCGGGAAAGGTGGGACCACATGCGGATCCAACGGTCGAGGGAAGAAGCCATAGCCCGTGTCAGGCCTGATCTTTATGCAGGACCAGGGTCATGGCTTCCACCAGCCGTTCCCAGCCATGGGCCTGGGATGACAGCTAGCCGCGCCCGGCCGAAGTCAATCGATAGTATTTGGCTTTCCGGTTCGTCTCGGAGGAGCCCCACTCGGACCGAATCCACCCCCGCTTTTCCATGCGGGAGAGAGCGGGATAAAGGGACCCTTCCTCGATGTGGAGGAGTGCTCCCCCATAGAAGTTCTAGGTATACATACGGATGAGGAGGGGGAAAGGTTCAAGCGTTGGCAGACTGAAGATTGAGGCCGGTTGGGGCGGAAAAAAACAGGGCCCGGAGGGTCTCCCCCCCGGGCCCCGATGCTACCTGCCCAGCTGCTGTCTGACGGACTGCAATCAGTCCAACAGACCGCCCAGGATGCCGCTACATGTCGTGGATCAGCGAGAGGTCCGGCCGGGCCCGAACGACCATGTTCTCCCAGTGGTGGATCGACTCACCGAAACCGGTGAAGATCGCCATGGCCTCTTCCTCGCCGAAATGCTCTACCATGACCTGCTCCATGGTGGGTTCGGGCTCGGCGAAGCTGGCCCAGCCGTCACCCATGAGCGCGATTGAATACAGGGGACCTTCACCGCCAGCAGCCATCATGTCCGCAGAGTAGTAGATGTCCATGTCGGCTGCATCGATGGCCTCGTGCCATTTCATGAGCATCTCGGTGAACTGCCCCTGCTTGGCCGGGATGATGTAGAAGGTCGTAACGTTGACCATGGCCGGCGTCCAGTTCGGATCTTCAGGAAGGCGTTGGAAAGACCGGTCCGACTGGCTGATGTTGGAGGTCATCTCCTCGACCAACGGGCTCACCGTAGCCTGGAAGTGGGCACTGGCTGCCGCACCGTTCTCCCAGGCATCATATGCGTCGAAGTCGGCCCAGGTGTGATTCCAGGAGGCGACGTAGAACTTTCCGAAGTCTTTCCCGACCATGGTCTCAAAGACGTACCAGGACCAGGGATCACCCAGCTCCTTACGGTATTCAACATGAGCTCGGAAAGCCTCGACGAAGGCCGGGGTGTTTCCGGGCTTGGGGGTGAACTCCCAAAACCGTGACATGTCCTGGGCCTGGGACGGTGCCGGCAGCAGCGCCAGAGCCAGGATAAAGAGGAAGGGGACTGCGAAACGGTGCCTGGTCATAAAAACTCTCCTGAAAACGGAACTAAGATCCAAGGGGCGGGCTTGTGCCGGACCCTCGGGGATTCACCGAATGGGCTCAGCAGGTCTCCCCCACGGGGAGATCCTCAGAGGTTGCTGCGTTTTTTCTTTGGGAACCGGCTGCCGATCCAGGAGGCGCCGGACCAAGGAATACTCACCGAAAAGAAAAAATTTTCAAGGGCATATGTTTCAAGACAGAAAGAAAACCCGCCTCGAGGTTGGGCAGAATAGGAGGCACGGGCACGGGAGGAGCAGCTCCCGTATCTTGGTTTCCGGTTGATGATCGACGACGGGTGAGGCACCAGGAACCACAGCCTGCTGGGAGGTAATGATGGCTAAGCGATCCGAGGGAATCCGCTCATTCCTGCTGATCACCGTCCTTGCCGTTGGTTGTACTCAGGGGGCGTCCTCCCCACCCCAGCCACCGGCTGCTCCTGCGGTACAGGATCAGCCAGGCGTCCCACAGGCCGAGCAGCCGACGGTACCCGAGCGAGCCGCCGCGCCCGAACAGGCCACCGTCCCCTATCTCGATCCCGACCTTCCCCTGGATACTCGGGTCGACGACCTCCTCGGACGCATGACCCTGGAAGAGAAGGTCTCCCAGACGGTTTTCGGCGCCTCAGCGGTGGAGCGTCTCGGTGTCCCCAAATACAACTGGTGGAACGAAGCCCTCCACGGTGTGGCTCGGGCGGGCATTGCCACCGTCTTCCCTCAAGCCATCGGCCTGGCGGCCAGCTGGGACACGGACCTCATGTTCGCGGTCGCCACGGCCATCTCCGACGAGGCGAGAGCCAAACACCACGAGGCGGTTCGCCATGGCAGACGGGGAATCTATGAAGGGCTCACGTTCTGGTCGCCGAACATCAACATCTTCCGAGACCCCCGCTGGGGCCGGGGCATGGAGACGTTCGGGGAAGACCCCTTCCTGACGGGTGAACTGGCGGTGGAGTTCGTGAAGGGGATGCAGGGGGACCATCCCGTGTATCTCAAGACCGTCGCCACCCCGAAACACTACGCCGTCCACAGCGGACCCGAGCCCGACCGTCACACCTTCGACGCGGTAGTGAGCGAGCGGGATCTGAGAGAGACCTACCTTCCTGCCTTCCAGGCTTCGGTGGTGGAGGGCGGCGCGGAATCGGTGATGTGCGCCTACAACCGATTCCGGGGGGTCCCGGCCTGCGGAAGCCCCGAACTCCTCCAGGACATTCTGAGGGATGAATGGGGCTTCGACGGATACGTCGTGTCCGATTGCTGGGCAATCATGGACATGTACGATACCCATCGGGTGGTGGGGACGGCTCCCGAGGCCGCGGCGATGGGAGTGAAATCCGGCACGGATCTCAATTGCGGCGTCACCTACGACAGCCTGGGAGTAGCCATCGATTCGGGCCTGCTCACCGAGCAGGAATTGGATGTCTCGCTTCGCCGCCTCTTCCGGGCGCGTTTCCGATTGGGGGTGTTCGATCCTCCGGAACGGGTGCCCCACGCCAGCATCCCATTCAGCATGAACGACTCGGAGGAGCATCGGGCCCTTGCTCTTGAAGCGACCCGGAAATCCATCGTCCTTCTCAAAAACGACGGGGACCTTCTTCCACTGAGCCAGGAACTGGGCGCCATCGCCGTTATCGGACCCAACGCCGACGACGTGGAGGTCCTCCTTGGAAATTACAACGGCATCCCGTCGAACCCGGTGACAGCCTTGCAAGGGATCCGATCGAAAGTCTCGTCCGGGACCCGGGTGATTCATGCCACGGGAAGCAGCCTGGCCGCTGGGTTACCGGCGTTGGAGTCCGTTCCCGCTTCGGTGTTGAGGCCGGCTGCAGGGGTTCCCGTAGAAAAAGATCCAGCCGGAAACGGCCTCAGAGCCGAGTACTTCTCCAACCCCGACCTGGAGGGAGAGCCCTTCGCCGTCCGGACCGATCAGGGTGTGGATTTTCATTGGTGGGGTGACTCCCCCATCGCTGGCCTGACGCCCGAAGATTGCAGTGTTCGATGGACCGGCACCCTCCTGCCGCCGACCTCGGGTCGCCACATCATCGGAGGGAAGGGGCCGGGGCGTTTTCAGGTTTTCGTCAACGACTCCCTGGCAGCGGGTTTTTCCAGCGACTATGAGAACAATCCCCGCTGGACGGCCTTCGACATGGAAGCCGGAGTTCCACAGAACGTCCGGGTGGAGTACCGCCCCCGCCGAGCAGACGGAGCAGTCCAACTCGTCTGGGCCCGACCGGATCGAGGCCTGGAGGCCGAAGCTCTCGAAGCCGTCGAAGAGGCCGAAGCGGTGATTATGGTCATGGGGCTGTCACCGCGCCTCGAGGGTGAGGAGATGCGAGTGGAGGTGCCTGGATTCGCCGGAGGGGACCGGGTGGAGATCGGCCTCCCGGCCGTTCAGCGAGACCTCCTGGAGGCGGTGGTGGCGACGGGGAAACCGGTCGTCCTCGTGCTGATGAACGGCAGCGCGCTGGCCATTCCATGGGCCGCCGAGCACGTCCCGGCCATCCTGGAGGCGTGGTACCCGGGTCAGGCAGCTGGTACGGCCATCGCCGATGTGCTTTTCGGCGACTACAACCCGGCGGGCCGGCTCCCCGTCACCTTCTACCGTTCGGTGGACCAGCTTCCCCCCTTCGACGACTACGACATGGAAGGACGAACCTACCGGTACTTCCGGGGGGACCCCGTGTTCCCCTTCGGTCACGGGCTGAGCTATACGAGGTTCGGGTACAGCGGCCTGGAGCTGCCCGACACCGTGACCAACGGAGAGGACGTGTTGATCAGGGTGCAGGTGGAGAACACGGGGGACCGGGACGGCGAGGAGGTGATCCAGCTTTACCTCACCGACCTGGAAGCTTCCGTGCCGGTCCCCATCCGAACCCTGAAGGGCGCCCGGAGGGTGTTCCTGAGAACAGGAGAGCGTACCACGGTGACGTTCACCCTCGAACCCGAGGATCTCGCACTGATCGACGCCTCGGGCAAACCGGCCGTTCAGCCCGGAGCCTTCGCGATCTCCGTGGGCGGGAAGCAGCCCGGGTTCTCAGGAACGGCGGACGCGGGCACGACCGGGGTGGTGACGGGGCGATTCGTGGTGGTGGGTTAGGTTCGAGGTCGCGGGTCGCCCAGGAGACCCCTACTATCTCCCCCGATTTCATCAGCTGAGCGTCGGGCCGAGGACAACTTACAAAACCCCAAAGGGGGTCGGAACGATGAGGCCTTTCCATCCTCGAAGACTGGTGACAACCGCCGTCTCCACCCTCTTTCTGGCAGGAGCCGCGGCCTGCGGGCCCGCGGAGGAGCCCATGCCTCAGACAGTGACCGCTGTTCCTTTCGGGTCTACACCCGATGGTGCCACCGTTGAGCTCTACACCCTGACCAACAACAACGGCATCGAGGTCCAAACCATCTCCTACGGCGGGATCATCACGTCCCTCAAAACTCCGGACCGGAGCGGGACGCTGGGGGACATCGTCCTGGGTTACGACGACCTCCAACCCTACCTGGACGGCTCCCCCTATTTCGGGGCCATCGTAGGGCGCTACGGGAACCGAATAGGGTCAGCCCGGTTCACCCTGGACGACCAGGTCTACACCCTGGCCGCCAATGACGGAGACAATCATCTCCACGGCGGAGACAAGGGATTCGACAAGGTGGTGTGGGAGGGCGAGCCCTTCGAGAACGACGCGGGCGTGGGGGTCATTTTCCGCTACTTGAGCCCGGATGGAGAGGAAGGGTACCCAGGGAACCTGCAGGTCGAGGTGACCTACGCCCTGACCAACGCTGATGAGTTGATCGTGGACTATCTCGCCACCACCGATCATGCGACGCCGGTGAACCTAACCCAACACTCCTACTTCAACCTGAAGGACGCCGGAGCCAGCGATATCCTGGACCACGAGCTCTTGATCGCCGCCGACGGGTTCACCCCGGTGGACGTCACCCTCATCCCCACCGGGGAAATCGCACCGGTGGAGGGCACTCCCTTCGATTTCACGACCCCACACACCATCGGGGAGAGGATCGGTGCGGATCATCCTCAGATCGCCTTCGGCGGCGGGTACGATCACAACTGGGTGCTGAACGGCACACCTTCGGCCGGGATGACTCTGGCCGCCCGGGTCCAGGAACCCACCTCAGGGAGGACCCTGGAGATTCTGACGACGGAGCCGGCAATCCAGTTCTATTCCGGGAACTTCCTCGACGGCACACTCACCGGGAAGAGGGGCGTGGTCTACGAACATCGGACCGGTTTCTGCCTGGAAACCCAGCACTACCCCGATTCCCCTAACAAGCCTGACTTCCCGTCCACCATCCTGCGGCCCGGTGAGGAATACAGGACCCGGACAGTCTTCCGCTTCGGGATCGAGGACTAATCGGCATGGCCGCCTTGGACTGGTTGATCATCCTCGGATACCTGGGTGTGGTCTTTGGCTTGGCCGGATGGGTTTTCCTGCGACGAAAGAACACCCCGGACGATTACTTCCTGGCCGACCGAAACCTGGGCTGGTTCATCGTCGGGGCCTCGATCTTCGCGTCCAACATCGGATCCGAACACCTGGTGGGGCTGGCCGGATCGGGAGCCACCGACGGCGTGGCCATGGCCCACTACGAGCTGCATGCCTGGTGTCTGCTCATCCTGGCCTGGGTCTTCGTGCCGTTCTTCATCCGGTCCCGGGTCTACACCATGCCCGAGTTCCTGGAGAAGCGCTTCTCCCCGGGATCCCGGTGGGTCCTCACGGTCATCTCCCTGGTGAGTTACGTCCTCACGAAGATCGCTGTGGGCATCTTCGCCGGGGGGATCGTCTTCGCAGCCCTCCTACCGGACCTCCAGATCGAGATCGCCGGAACGGTCTGGAACAGCTTCTGGATCGGTTCGGTGACCGTCATCATCCTGACGGGCATCTACACGGTGGCGGGGGGAATGGGAGCGGTGGCGTACACGGAGGCACTCCAGACCGTAATCCTCGTGGTTGGTTCCGGTCTCCTCACCATCTTCGGCCTGCGCGAGCTGGGGGGCTGGGACGGATTCCGAGCGGCGTTGGATCCGGACATGTTCAACTTGTGGAAGCCCCTGATTCCGGCAGGAGTGGAGGGGACCTGGGCACCGGTAATGGAGGAGGGCAGACAGGCCTGGTACTTCAACCAGAACTATCCATGGCTGAGCATGCTCTTCTGCGCTCCTATCATCGGCCTGTGGTACTGGTGCACGGACCAGTACATCGTGCAGAGGGCCCTGGGAGCCCGGAACGAGACCCAGGCCCGGCGGGGGAGCATTTTCGCCGGAATCCTGAAGCTCCTCCCGGTGTTCATCTTCATCATCCCAGGGATGATCGCCCTGGCACTGGCCCAGACGGGGGACTTCTCGGCTCTCAACACCATGGTCGACGCCGAGGGCAACGTCATCAGGGAAACGTCCCAGGCCGCCTATCCCCTCCTGGTCACGTCGATTCTGCCGGTGGGGGTGCGGGGACTGGTGGTTGCGGGGCTCCTGGCCGCCCTCATGAGCTCCCTGGCCGGCGTGTTCAACGCCTCCTCGACCCTCTTCACCATGGACCTTTACCAGAAGTTCCGGCCCAAGGCTTCTCAACAGCGACTGGTCTGGGTGGGCCGGATGGCCACAGCGGTCATGGTACTCATCGGCCTCTCGTGGATCCCCGTCATCCAGGGGTCGCGGGGGCTCTACGAGTACCTCCAGGGGGTCCAGAGTTACCTGGCACCTCCCATCTTCACCGTCTTTTTCCTAGGTGTCTTCTGGAAGAGACTGAACGCAAAAGGGGCTCTCTCGGCTCTGATCGTCGGCTTTGTTCTGGGAGCCTTCCGGCTCGGGGTGGACACGCCGGTGACTCTGGGCCTCGAGGGGTTCGAGGGAGGTTATGCCGAAGGGTCTCTCCTCTGGGTGGTGAACAACACGTTCTTCCAGTACTACAGCTTGTTCATCTTCCTGGCCTCCGTAGCGACGATGGTCGGCGTGAGCTACGCCACGTCCGAACCCTCATACGAGCGGATCTCGGGCCTTACGTTCGCCACCGTCACCGATGAGCACCGGGCCGAGTCCCGAGCGAGTTGGAGCAGGCGGGACGTGCTTGGATCGATCGCGGTCCTGGTCATGATCCTCATGGCATATCTCTACTTCAGAGGTTGACCGAGTAACGACATGAGCGCTTTCACCATCGGCCTGGACTTCGGCACCAACTCCGTTCGGGC
>JABDNZ010000103.1 GCA_013043565.1 Gemmatimonadota bacterium
ACTCCGGAGGGTCCGGAGGGACGAGGATCTTGAACAGGACCAGCCCAACTGCACACAAACCCCCAACCGTACCCAGGATCTTAGCTAGTAACCTATTTGATGGCGGACGATCTGTGTGGATCGCCCCGGTCCCACTCTCAAGAGCCTCTACGAAAGCTGAGATGGTCTGGAACCGGTCGGCAGGAATCTTTTCGAGCGCCCGCAGGACCGCATCCAATATCTCCGGTTTTACGTTCGGCCGGAGGATGGCAAGGGAGGGCACTCTTTCCCGGAGGTGCCGAGCAATTACGGCCTGGGGATTGGGTCCAGTAAACGGGGGTTCCCCGCCAAGCATCTCATACAGCACGCATCCGAGACTGTAGGTGTCCGTCCGATGATCGACTTGGTCCTCCCCACCGGCCTGTTCGGGGCTCATGTACTGGGGGGTGCCCAAGCTCAGCCCGGTCTCAGTGAGACGGGGGCGGCCCGCTGCAGAGACCGCCAGAGCGATACCGAAGTCCGCCACTAGTGGCTCGCCTTCGTGGAGCAGGATGTTTGCGGGTTTGATGTCTCGGTGAACCACGTTGTGACGGTGGGCATAGTCCAGGGCACTCGCCACCGCCTTGGCGATGGACCGAGCCTCCTCCACCGGCAGTTGGGTTTCTCGGTCCAGCCTGTCTCGCAGGGACCCACCCTCCACGTAGGGCATCACATAGTAAAGGAGGCCATCGGCAGAGCCGGAGTCATAAAGAGGCAGAATGTGGGGGTGGGTTAGCTTGGCGGTGATCCTAACCTCTCGGAGAAAACGATCATCTCCAAGCATCTCTGACAGCGCAGGTCGCATGACCTTGAGTGCGACCTTTCGGTCGTGTTTCAGGTCTTGGGCCAGGTAAACCGTGGCCATCCCACCGCTGCCTATCTCGGATTCGATACTGTACCGATCGGCGAGGGCCGCTCTTAAGCGCCTTTCCGCGTCTTCATGTAGAGCCATCGCAGTGGATCCCGCCCGGCTTGCCTGGTCGCATCCGTCCTTTTCGAGATTGACCAGCATAGTGGGGGTCTCTTGAACGGCGGTGCAAGGACTTTCTCCAAAAAGCCAGGATCAGTCTTCATGCCCGGGACCCCAGTTCTCCCGGCTTTTCCGTCGACGAGCAGGAGAGGCGCACTAGGGATCAACACCCCACACCCCCCCCAGCCCACCCAACTCCAAAACCTCCTCGTACTTCTCCGTCTCCCTCGTACAGAAATCCCAGATGTCGTCGGGAGATGCGGCGCCCGGCGCCACCCCGAAGTCCTTTCCTGCTTTCTCGAACGAACAGGCCACAAGCCACGAACAGATGGGGTATCGGTCCATCCTTGTGATGCGGCGGAAGACGTACGCACCTTGGAGGACCCAGTCTGCCAGATGGGCGAACAGCTTCAGGACACCATACCGTCTCCCCACATAGCTGTTGGCCGCGGCGGCGACCGTGCGGATTTCCTCTTCCGTAAGGTTGGTTGGCCGGAAGATAGCCACCTCGCTGGAACCGGGGGCTCCGTACCCATCCACCAACCGCCGCCTGACCACCTTCCAAAGCGCTTCCACGACCCGAGCCTCATGCAGCGGCCCGCCTTCGACGATCACGCCGACGTGGTTGACCTTCGTTCGGCTCTCTCCGATGCGGCGCGTGAAGAACCGGATTGCCTTGGACAAGAGACCAGTTCCACGGGACACCAGGACGTCCCCGGGTTGGAGCTCTAGACTATTCATGGATGAACCCTTCCTCCCCTACTCCCCATCCCATTTCTCGAACCAGGCCAGGATGTGCTGGACCTTGGCGATGAGGTTGCTGGGTTGGGAGGCGATGCCATGGGAGGCGTCGGGAATCCGGACCAGCATGCTCGGAACACCCTGGATCTGGAGGCCGGCGTAGAACTGCTCCGACTCGGACATGGGGGTGCGGTAGTCCAGCTCTCCGGTGAGCAGCATGGTGGGGGTGGTGACGTTCCCCACGTAGGAGAGGGGCGACCGGGCCATGTAGTGCTCCATGTGCTCCCAGGGCGGGCCCGGGAACCAGTACTTGTAGAAGAAGGCCGGGTTGTCGGCGTGGAGAACGAAGGAATACCAGTTGATGACGGGCTTCTGGACCACGGCGGCCCGAAAGCGGTCGGTGTGGCCCACGATCCAGGCGCTCAGGACCCCGCCTCCGCTTCCTCCGGTGACGAAGAGGCGATCCCCATCCACGTACCCCTGCTCGAGAACGGCGTCCACCCCCGATATGAGGTCGTCGTAGTCCTGGCTCGGATAGGCGTGATGGATGAGGTTCCCGAACTCCTGGCCGTAGCTGGTGCTGCCCCGGGGGTTGGTGTAGAGAACCACGTACCCCGCTGCGGCATAGAGCTGGGCCTCGGCAGAGAACCGGTCACCATAGTTGGCGAAGGGGCCCCCGTGGATCTCCAGGACCAGGGGATAGCTCTGCGAAGGATCGAACCCCGGCGGCTTCACGATCCACCCCTGGATCCGCCGGCCGTCGAAGGAGGACTCGTACCAGATCTCTTCCACCTCTCCCAACTCCAGATGATCCAACAGATCACCGTTCAGGTCGGTGAGGATCCGGGGCTCCCGGACGTTCCGGTCCACTACCGCCAGCTCCGCCGGATGGCCGGGCGTGCCGTGGGTGAAGGCGATGCGGCCGTTCCCGGCCACGGAGAACTGGCCGCCGCTGTAGGGACGGCCCGTGGAGAGCCCCTGGACGTCACCTACCAGCTCCTGGGCCTCTCCATCGAGGTTCATGAACCCCACTTTCCCGTTCCCCTCGTCGTCGTAGGAGAAGAAGAGGCCTACCCCGCCGGCGGCCCAGGCGATGCTCCCGACGCTACGATCGAAGTCGCCGGACAGAAGCCGTGATCCGGAGCCGTCGGCACCCATGACGTAGAGCTCGGCGGTTTGATAGCCCTGGTGCTCGTCGTCGTACCCGGTGTAAGCGATGAGATCTCCCGAGGGCGAGGGATGGGGATTGTTGTCGGGACCGTACCGTTCCGTGAGCTGGGTGAGGCGACCCGTGGCCAGCTCCACACGGTAGATGTCGGAATCGGCCGGTTCGTGGGTGGCGTCGGGCCGGCGGTTGGCCGACACCAAAAGGGCGTTACCGTCGGTCATCCAGGCCGGGGCGCCGTGGTTGTAGGGACCCTCGGTGAGCTGCCGGGGAGTCCCACCCTCCGCCGGCACCACAAAGACGTGGGTGTATCCGTCCCGTACGAACGAGGGGTCTCCGTCGGCCCGGTACTTCATCTTGTCGATGACCTGGATGGGCGGTCCCCAATCGGCACCGTCCGGGGCCCGGGGCATCTTCACATCAAGGGGCGTCCGATGCTCCGGGACGAACATGGTGAAGGCGATGGACTCGCCGTCGGGCGACCAAGTGAGGGAGCTCGGGCTCTCGGTGAGTTTGGTTAGCTTCGCCTCCTGACCCGTGTCCATCCAGCGGACCCAGATCTCCGCGCCGACGCCGGCCGAGCCGCTGCCGGATGAGGCGCCCTCCTGTGTGGAGACGTAGGCCAGGCGGCCCCCGCCGGGAGACCAACGGGGGGAGCCGAAGGCCGCGCTCCCGGAGGTCAGAGGCCGGTGGTCGGAGCCGTCTGCGTTCACGATCCAGAGGTCGCTGGTAGACCCGTCCGTCATGGGATCGAACCCGCTCCGCACGTAGACCACCCGGCTACCTTCCGGTGAGATCTGCGGGTCCACCGCCAGCTCCATTTCGAAGGCGTCCATGGGCTGGAAAACCCTGGGCCCTTCCTGGGCCCCGGCGGTGCCTGATCCGAGGCAGGCCAGGAGCAGAAGGAAGGTGGCAGTGAGAACGGAGCGTGGTCGCATGCCCATGGAGGCCTCCGGGGTTGGTGCGTGAATGAGAGCCCCAATAGTAAGGGGGGCGAGGGGCGGATCCAAAGTCCCCCCCTTCGGTTTTTTATGGAGACGGAGCTGGAGCATGCACGGACGGCCCGGGTGCACAACCCCTCAACACAGGGGGCGTTCTTTCTCGAAGCCGTGGCGCTGGCCGCCCTGGCCCGGGTGGACGAGGTCAGGAACCTCATGGCCGAAGCAAGGACCCACGGTGACGCCTTCAACCAGGGACTGCTGCACCG
>JABDNZ010000106.1 GCA_013043565.1 Gemmatimonadota bacterium
TGAACTGGCCGTCACTCCAGACCGTGGGGGTATGACAGCTCGTGCAGTCGGTGGGATAACCACTGCCGGCGTGCTTCCCGTCATAATCGGTCTGGTGACAGGCCACGCAGTCGTTGGCGTCGGCCGGATCGAAAAGAGGCACCAGGCTGCCTGAGTCGTGGCAAGAAGTGCAGGGAAGCTTCCGGTGCAGGTTATCGAGGACAAACCCATTGAAGACCTCGGAATGGGGCGTCCCTCCTTCACCCCATTCGGTGGTTGGGTACTCCAGATCACAACCCGCTAGGAGGCTAATACCCAAGCAGAGCAATGCGATCGGCCGTGAGGGTCTGTCCATGCTCCATGTTCCGTCGGGCGGAAAAGGTTCGCTCCAACAAGGATTCAACTGCCAGCTTTTCGGGTTGACCATTCCCGAGACCGAGTGGTTTTGCCGCCCTCTTTGTGCAAGTCCGGTGCCAATAGTCTTCCTGAAGTAAATGTTTCCCTACCCGTCGGTTTCCCTCTCGCTTTGCCTGATGGTTTCCCGAGGCAGGATCGAGGGTGATCCAGAAGGGCGACTGGATCGGGAAGAGGACCCCGGGGTAACTGGCCTCTGCACCTCTTGGTTCAAGGGGGAGGGGTCATATATTTGCGTGCCTCTCGGAGTCCAGTGTTATCTAGCCGGATCCTGGCGAACAGCGGAATCAAAACGCCTCAGTGTAGGTCGAGGCGGCGAAAGCGGAATGCCCAAAAGCTCAGTGGCGAAAGTCCTCTCTCCGGTCGAAAAACGACTGGTATCCCTCTCGGTACCTCTGGAGGATGTAAACCCAGCTGTCCTCCTCCGAAAGGGAAAGGGGGGCCCAAGGGGGTTCTGGGCCCGTGAAGGCCGTTGGTTCGCGCACATCGGTGCCGCGGCCTCCATCCAAATAACCTCCGGGACGCATCCCGAGGATCGGTTTGGGGATGTTTGGTCGGAGGCACGAACGATATTCTCCTGCTCCTGGAAGGATCCACTCTCCCAGGTCAACCCACCGTCTCCCCGACTCTTCGGGGGCTTCTCCTTCGACGATGATCATCAGGCGGAGGGGGGATGGGAACAGTTCCCGCCTGCGCATTTTGTTCTACCCGAGCTGGAAATGGTGGGCGGTGAGGTGTCCGGAGTGCTTACCCTCCGGCGCTTGCATCCTCCGTCTCCGGACCCGGCCCGATGCCGTCAGGAGTTGAGGGAGGAGCTGGCTGCGGTTCGAGACGCTCTCGCCGAAACGAACCCGGGTCCGGGGCTCCTGGGCCAATGTGTTCCAGCCACCCGGTCTGAAGTCGATCGGAGTGCATGGGGGGAGATGGTCGAGCGTGTCTTGCATGAGATTTTCGAGGGGAAACTGTCCAAGGTCACGATGGCTCGGGCGCTGACCGCGTCTTTCGAAGGCACGATGGATCCGGTCGACGTCGTCATGAACCTGTGGAGGGAGAACCCAGGATCTCACGTGTTCCTCTTCGAACCCGTTCCTGGCCATGTTCTTCTCGGTGCAGCGCCGGAGACGGTGGCCACGGTGGCGGGGGGTGCATTCCGGGCCACGGCAGTGGCGGGATCCATCTCCCGTGGCGGAAGTCCCGAAGAACAAAGTGCCCTTTCCGCCGAGCTGCTCAGCAGCGAGAAGGACCGACGGGAGCACCAGGTTTGCGTGGAAGACATGGTGTCTCGGTTGGCAGCGGTCTCCGACGACATCCGGGCCGAACCCGAACCCCGCGTTCTCACGCTGGCTGCGATTCAACACCTGGAAACCGTCATCACCTCCAATCTCCACCCGGAGGAGACGGTCATCTCCGCGCTCAGGGCTCTCCACCCGACCCCTGCCGTGTGCGGATTCCCGAGGGACCGGGCCCTCGAGCTGCTTCGGACCGAGGAGCCCTTCCGGCGAGGGTGGTACGCCGGGCCGGTGGGTTGGTTCGACAATGACGGCGATGGAGTCTTTGTTCCAGCTCTCCGGTCCGCTTTGGGTTTCGGAGGCGAATGGCGCCTGTTCGCCGGCGCTGGGAGCGTGGCGGGGTCCGATCCGTCAAAGGAGTGGGCCGAGACACAGATCAAGTTCCAGCCCGTCCTGAAGGCCCTGTCCGGGGCCCGAGCCGAGCTCGAACCGGGGGACGGAGGAGAATCGTGAGCCGGGGAGACTGGAACGCTCTCTGGGCCGGGGCTTTCCTCACGGAGCTGTCCCGAAGCGGCGTTCGGGAGATTTGCGTGGCCCCTGGATCACGCTCCGCTCCCCTGGTCCTGGCGGCCAGCGAGAGCGGTCTATTCCGCATGTTTTCCATCGTCGACGAGCGTTCGGCCGGGTTCTTCGCCTTGGGTATTGGGAAGAAGACGGACAGGCCCGCCGTGGTCATCACTACGTCCGGCACCGCGGCTGCCAACCTATACCCCGCCGTGATTGAAGCCTCTCAGGGAGAGGTCCCGCTCCTGGTCCTCACCGCCGATCGCCCGCATCGCCTCCGGGACACGGACGGGAACCAGGCGATGGACCAATTGCGGCTCTTCGGCACGTTCCCGAGGGCGTTTTTCGACGTGGAGCCACCCCGGTTGGAGGGACCGTCTTTCCGTCACCTCCGGGGACTCGCAGTCAGGGCGGTCTCGGTGAGCCTGGGGCCCCCGAGGGGCCCTGTTCACCTGAACTTTCCATTCGAAAAGCCCCTGGAGCCGAACCCAGCCCAACACCATTTCGACATCCCCTCCGAGAAGCTCGATGAGGAGATAGAGGCGTTCCAACAGCGACATCCCCTGGCGGTTTTCGGACGAGTGGGGGGTGAACCGTTCACCCAGGTTTCCCCGACCCTCCTGTCTGTTTCCGAGTCGGGGCTCTCCCAGGTTCGGGCGGCGATCGAGGGCGCAAAGAGGGGTGTGATCGTGGCCGGGCCAGTGCCCAATGCCGCCGCCGTGGCCCCGGCCGTACTGGCCTTGGGTGCAGCCACGGGGTTCCCGGTCCTGGCGGACCCGTTGTCGGGGTCCCGGTTCTCGCCATCCGACGGGGCGACGGTGGTGGCGGGCTACGAACTCTTCCTCCGTTCCCGGGGCGCTCGAAAAGCCCTTTCTCCGGACCTCGTCCTTCGCGTGGGAGGATCCCCCACGTCTTCCGCCGTACTGAGCTACCTGGGAGAGTCAAGCAATGCCCTCCAGGTGGTGATCGACGACGGACATCGGTGGAAAGACCACCTGGCCTCTGCTCACCACTACCTCCGGGGGTCGCCGACCTTGATCCTGGAGCACCTGACCGAAGGCTCGCCCCCGGTCCAGGAGTCGGGGTGGGTGGATCGATGGCGAGAGGCGGAGGTCCGGACTCGAAGGGTGTTGGACGCCCTCAGCCCGGGAGAACTCCTGGAGGGTGAGATCCTCGCTGCCGTCTGCAATTCTCTCCCGGAGGGGGCAAACCTCCTGGTGGCGTCCTCCATGCCCATTCGGGACCTGGATGCTTTTTCAGGACCGCGGAAGACCGGAATCCAAGTGTTCGGGAACAGGGGGGTCAGCGGCATCGACGGGTTGGTGTCCACCACGGTGGGGATTTCCCAGGGCCAGGCCTCGGATTCGGCGAGTACGAAGTCTGAATCCGGCGAGTCCAAGCCAGACCGACCTACCGTCGGGGTTCTGGGAGACCTTGCCTTTTTCCATGACATGAACGGGCTGCTGGGGCTCAAAAACCTGGATGCCCGGGTCGTCTTCGTCGTGGTGAACAACGACGGAGGAGGCATCTTCCACACCCTTCCCGTGAGGGCACACGAGCCGGCCTTTTCTCGCTTTTTTGCCACTCCTCACGGGTTGGACTTCGGGAAGGCCGCGGACCTCCACGGAATCCCATACCGACAAGCCTCCACGCTGGATGGTTTCCGAACCGAGTTCTCGGAAGCCCTGAAGCAGAAAGGGCCGACCATTCTGGAGGTTCGGACCGATCGAGAGAAAACCCATGAACGGCGAGCATGGGTGGTGGACGAGGTGGTGGACGCCATGGAGGGTTTTGGATCCCCAAAGGGATGATTCGAATGAGCAAGCCGGACTGGAAACAGGTCAAGGAGTACCAGGATATCACGTACCATAAGTCCGATGGAGTGGCTCGGATCGCATTCAATCGGCCCGAGGTGAGAAACGCTTTTCGGCCGGAGACGCTATTGGAGCTTCAGGAAGCGTTTCGGGATGCGGGGGAGGACACCGAAATCGGCGTCGTGCTCTTTACGGGGAACGGCCCAGCCGAGGACGGCAAGTA
>JABDNZ010000109.1 GCA_013043565.1 Gemmatimonadota bacterium
TGGACGGCAGACCGGATCAAGGAGGGGCTCATAGAGTTCGACAAGTCCAAGAACCCCCAACCGGTCACGTACCACGACCCGTGCAACTTCGGGCGATCCTGTAACATCGTGGACGAGCCCCGGGCCATCCTGGAGGCATCCTGCCAGGACTTCCGCGAGATGTACCCGAACCGCGGCGAGAACTGGTGCTGCGGTGGTGGAGGGGGCCTGTCGGCCATGGACGACATCATCGAGTTCCGGATGGAGGTGTCCGGGGTCAAGAAGATGGATCAGATCCGAGAGACGGGGGCCGTATACGTGGCCACCGCCTGCTCCAACTGCAAACGTCAGTTGACCCAGCTCATGGAACACCACGAGGAGCAGATCGAAGTGGGTGGTGTCCACGACATGCTCTCGCGCTCGATTCTGATCAATGGAAAAGCCGCGGATCGGGTCGACTATACCGCCTGAATTCAGCCCGACCACCTGAAGACTCCGGGTGGCACGGTTGGGCATCAGGCTGAAGGCGGCCTCCTCTTCCAGGGGGCCGCCTTCGTATTGGGGAATGTGATCTTTCTCCGAGGCTCAGCTTACAAACAGCCTCTTCGACGCATACCGGGGTTCGGTCGTCAGGTTCACGCCGAGTTTCCTCAGCCCCGCTTCGTCCCCAGGAGACGGCATGTGGGTCATATGGACCTCACACCCACGGAACTGGTGGAGCTGGGCTACCGCAGCTTTGACGTTGGGATCGTTGGTGGCGCTGATTCCGAGGGCGATGAGGGTTTCTTCGGCGTCCAAGCTTACACGCTTCCGGCCGAGCACGTCCTTCTTCAAATAACTGATGGAGTCGATGACCTCTGGGGAAAGGAGATCTTCCCCGTCGGAGTCCCCGGAAAGGCGGCTGGCCACACGGAGGATAAGGCTGGCTGCGGCGTGCAGCCTGGGGGAGTTGTACCCTGTAAGAATGGACCCATCCGGTAGTTCCATGGCTGCTCCGCAGAAAACCCCGTCGGCACCCATCCCGTCCAGCTTGGCCTGTTTCGCCGCCTCCCTGGCAGGGCCTACGACGTTCCGGCTTTCTGGCGTGAGGTTGAGATTGTTCATCAGGAGCTCGATGCGCTCCACCGACTCACTGTCGACCAGCCCCATGGCATGCTCGCATCCGTATCGGAAGTAGCGGCGGACAATCTCCTGGGCGCCGGCCGCCCGGACGACCTCGTCGTCCACGATGCCGAATCCAGCTCGGTTCACACCCATATCCGTCGGGGATTCATAGAACGATTCGCCCCCGGTGATCTTTTGGATGATCCTCCTCAGTAGGGGGAATGCCTCGATATCCCGGTTATAGTTCACCGTTTTCTCGTTGTAAGCCTCCAGGTGGAAATGATCGATCTGGTTTACGTCCTTCATTTCCGCGGTCGCGGCTTCGTAGGCCGAGTTTACCGGGTGCTTCAGAGGAAGATTCCAAATGGGGAAAGTCTCGAACTTCGCGTACCCCGATTCCATGCCTCGCTGGTGATCGTGGTAGAGCTGTGAAAGGCAGGTAGCCAGCTTTCCGCTTCCGGGCCCCGGGCCCGTGACCACCACGATGGGTTTGGTGGTTTCTACGTAGGTGTTTGCGCCATAACCCTGATCGCTCACCACCGTGTCCACGTCGGTTGGGTACCCCTTTGTGTATCGGTGGGTATGGACCTGAACCCCCCGATTCTGGAGTTGGGCCTTGAAGGCAGCCGCTGCCGGCTGTTCCTCGTAGCGGGTGATCACCACTCCCGTCACGGGCACACCCCGATCCTCCAGATCATCGATGAGCTTCAGAGCATCGGCGTCGTAGGTGATCCCGAAGTCAGCCCTCATCTTTTTCTTTTCGATGTCCCCCGCGTATATGCAAAGAATGACCTCCGCCCGGTCACTCAGGCCCTGGAGTAGCCGCATCTTCACGTTCGGATCGAACCCGGGCAGGACCCGCGAGGCGTGGAAATCGAAAAGAAGTTTGCCGCCGAACTCCAGGTAGAGCTTGTCACTGAACCGGTCCACACGCTTGTTGATGGCTGCGGTTTGTTCTTCCAGGTATTTCTCGTTTTCGAATCCAATGGGATTGGGCATGGCTTCCGGGGTGGGCTGGGGGGCTCTCGGGTTCGAGACCAATGGCCGGGACCAAAGGCTTGGACCAAAGGCTTGGACCGGAGGTAGGATAAGGGGGGCCGAGCGTCTTGGCCATTGGGGGCCCCGGCCAACCGGCCGCCACTCAAACCCCGTCTCATGTTAAGGACGAGTAAGCCGTATTCTTACGAGGTTTTTCCTAACGTTTTCCCCGACGTAGCTGTCTGAGGTAGTGATCGAGCGTACTTTCCGGAGGCTGGCCTCAATGCCTATCATAGATGGACGACCTATGGGTAATCGTCGCGGGTTTACGTTGATCGAGATCCTGGTGGTCATTGCCGTCCTTTCAAAGATGACGGCCTGCGGATCGTGCGAGAGGGAAAGACCACCGTCCAGGAGGTCCTTCGGGTGGCCAACGTCTGACCCCCTGACTCCCGAACTTCTACTTCGTTCCGAACAACCGGTCTCCGGCGTCTCCCAAACCCGGCAGGATGTAGCCGTTCTCGTTGAGTTCCCGGTCCAGGGCCGCTGTGAAGATGGGAACCTCCGGGTGATCCCGATCCATCCGCTGCACCCCCTCCGGCGCGGCTACGATGCACATGAACCTCAGGCTCTCCACACCCCGGTCTTTCAGAAACCGAACGGCCGCCGAGGCCGAGCCGCCCGTGGCCAACATGGGGTCCACCAGGATGAAATCTCGACCCTCGGGCGGAGGGATTTTGCAGTAGTATTCCACCGGTTGGAGGGTCTCTTCGTTCCTGTATAGCCCGATGTGTCCGACCCGGGCTCCAGGGACCAGACGGACGATTCCTTCGACCATTCCCAACCCTGCCCGGAGGATAGGTACGATGACAGGGTTTTCGTGCCGGGTCCGCTGGGCGACCATGCTCTCCAGGGGCGTTTCGATCGGCACCTCCTTCAATACCAGATCCCGCGTCACCTCATATGCCATGAAACCGGCGATTTCCTCCACCAGCTCCTTGAAAAGCTTCTTCGGCGTCTCGCGATGCCTCAGGTAGGATAGTTTGTGCAGGATCAGCGGGTGATCCAGAACCGTCAGGTTGGGAAAACCAGGCATAGGTGACCGCTCCAGGAGGGAGTGAGGTTTTCTATCCGATGAAGCCCCGCATGAAGATCCCGACCGCAATACCTATGTAGTTTCCGATGCCGTAGCCGACCAGCCCAACGGCCACACCAGGCACCAAGCGGTCGTGGTACCCTCGGGCGCTTGCGAGGGCGATGGCCGACGCCGCGCCCCCGACATTTGCTTGGGATGCCACGGCCAGCGTGGCCATGTCCAACTTCGCCAGGCGGCCGATCCCAAAAATCACCAAGCCATGAAGGGCCACGGTAATAATGGCATAGTAGAAGACCGGTGGTCCCATGGCCACGAGGTTCGCCACTACCGACCGGGCGCCGTTGCTCACCAGAAAGAGAAGGACCATGTAGTTGCCGAAAAGGGCAGCCCCCGGGAGTTCTTTGATGACCGGGATCTGAGCCATCACCAGGACCAGGGTGGTGAGCCACAGGACCTCCGGGACAAAGGGAAGAACACCTGCCAGGAACCCAGCGCCCCACACCGACCCCACCGCCACCACCACGAGGGCAGCGGCGTGGGTGAGGGAAACAGGTTTGACTGAACTGTTCAGCGTTTGCTCGAGGGTCACTGCTTCGTCCCCGCCGGGGACAAAGCCGGTTCCGGTACCCGCTGCGTCTGCCGGGCCGCCGGGCCGCCCTTCCTGCCCGGGAGGCGATCCCCCTCGAGGTCCGGATCCATCCATGGGGGCACTGTTGGCCGGTCGCCCCAACAGAACCGGAACGGCTAGACAGACCATCATCCAGACCGCCGTAATGATGACGTCCGCCGCCGTCGCAGCCGCAAACAGATCCGGGCTCGTGCCGAACTCACGGCCTACGGCGGCGAAGTTGGCTCCTCCGCCCGTATAGGTTCCTGCGAACTGCCCAGCCAGCTTCCAGGTTTCCGGGCCGACCAGCCCTGCAAGGAAGAACCCACCGGTGATCGCACCCACCGCCGTGCCAATCGCGCCAATCCCAAAAGCCGCCAGCATACCGGGGCCTGCCTGAAGAACTGAGCGGAGATCCACGCTGAGAAGGATGAGGGCGATGCCGAAGTAGACTCCGTCGCCCATGAGGAAATCGTACGTGGAGGAGTCGCCGGGAATGATACCGGTGTTGGAGAGGACCATGCCCAGAAGGATTCCCGTCAAGGCAGCCCCGAGGGATCGGAACAGCTTGGTTCGGACCTCCAGTTGGACGGAGACCAATACCACTGCCGCCAGAATGAGGAAGATCGGGAGGGGGTCAGTGATCACGCTGGGGCTCCAGGGCTAGTGGCGAATCGACTGTCCCCTCCTTCCGGCCGTGGGGTCTCTCTCCAGAGCGGCTTGGTAGACCAGGGGGAGAACCACCAGCGTCACCAGGGTGCTGGTAAGGAGACCACCGAGCACGACAGTACCCAGAGGGCGTTGGATCTCGGCCCCGGGTCCGGATGCGAGCAGAAGGGGAAGGATGCCGAAGATGGTCGTAAAGGTGGTCATGAGCACCGGACGGAGCTTTGCGGTGACCCCGTAGCGAACCGCCTCGGACACCGGATCTCCCCCTCTGAATCGTCTTCGAATGGTGCTCAGCAGGACAAGCCCGTCCTCGAGGGCGATCCCGAAGATGGCTATGAACCCGATGGATGCAGGGACACTCATGTATTGCCCGGAAACCATGAGAGCCGCCAGACCCCCCGTGAGGGCCAGGGGAATGTTGATGAGGATGACCCCGGCCTCGACGACCGAGCCGAAAATGGCGTAGAGGAGGATGGACACCAGAAGTAGCGTCAGGGGGGTCACGATCAGGAAAGTCCTCCGAGACCGTTCCTGCAGCTCGAACTGTCCACCCCACCGGACCGAGTACCCGGCCGGAAGTTCGATCTGTTCGGCCACGGCTGCCTGGGCTTCCTCAACAAACCGGCCCATATCCCGACCCCGGACGTTCGCCTGAACAGTGCTGAACCGCCGGCTGTCTTCCCGGTTCACCACTCTAGCGTCTTCCGTCTCCTCGATCGTCGCCACCTGGTTGAGGGGGATCCGGCCTCCATCGGGAAGGGGGATCAGAAGATTATAGATCTGTTCGATATCCCTTCGGTACTGAGGTTGGAAGCGAAGGAAGATGTCGAAGCGTCTTCTCCCTTCGTAGACCTGTCCCGCGATGACGCCGCCGATTGCGGCTTCAACCGTTCCCTGAACCTGGTCTACGTTCAGCCCATACCGAGCCATGGCACTTCGGTCCAGCTCGATGACCAGGTTGTTTTGGCCTGTGAATTTCTCCGTCTGAACGTCCACCGCCCCCTCCACCCCCATCAGGACCTCCTCCATCTGTGTAGAGAGGTCCTGGAGGGTGTCGGCACCCTCGCCGAAGATCCGGATTGCCAACTGTGCTCGGGCTCCAGTGATGAGCTCATCCAGGTTGTGGGCGATGGGCTGAGAAAGGTTCATCGTGATCCCAGGAATGTCATCCAACTCGTGGCTGATCTCGTCTTGAATCTCCTCCAGATCCATCCGACGCCAGGACGAGCCCCGCCGGTCCAGCTGGATCAGGATATGGAGGTCGTTCACGAAGTGCCCATGGCTCCCGGCCTCGCCCCTGCCGATCCTCGTGAGGACCCCAGTGACCCCGGGCATCGCCATCAACCGCCGCTCCAGCTCTTCTCCCTGGGCGATGGACTGACCGATGCTCACGTTGGCGTTCATCGTGACTTGGAGTTGGAGCGTTCCCTCTTTCAGGGTGGGCATGTATTCGCGACCCGTGAACGGGAGGAGGACCAGGCCCAGGGCCAGTACACTCCCGGTAATCACAAATACCCGCCGCCGCCGCGTTCGACACCACTCGAAGAGCTTCAGGTAGTGGTGCCTTATGGTGCGGATGAGGACGGGATCTTCCCGCTTTTGTTCGGCCTTCTTTCCCAGGACAATGGACCCCAGCGCAGGAATGACGACCAATGTGAAGAAAAGGGATCCTATGAGGGCTGCCGAAATAGCGAGCCCCATGGGCCGGAACATGATCCCTTCCGTGCCCTGAAGGGTGAAGATCGGAAGGAAGACCAGGACGATGATGATGATGGCGAAGAAGATCGGCCGGGTGACCTCCTCTCCACTCCTGACAAGGGCAGAGATGCGGTCCATCCCCCCCTGAATGTGCCGGTAGGTGTTCTCGACGTAGATGATGGCCGCGTCGGCGATCAGGCCGATTCCGATGGCCAGTCCACCAAAGGACATGAGGTCCGCCGCCACCCCGAACCTTTGCATCACGATGAACGCAAAGAGGACCGAGAAGGGGAGCGTCAGCATGGTCAAAAAGGCCGACGGTAGGTGCCCCATGAGAAGGAAAAGGACGCCGATGACCAAGACCACGCCGAGGCCGAGGTTGGTGGCCACGGTGCTGAAGCATGCTCTTACGAAGGCTGCCTGGTTGTAGAAGGGTACGATCTCCACCCCTTCCGGAAGGCTGGCATTCACCGCCTCGATCTGGTCTTCCAAGCGGTCGATGACGTTTGCGGTGTTCGAGCCGAAGAGCTTCAGGATCAGCCCGACGACCCTCTCTCCACGTCCGTCGGCCAGTGCTGCACCCCGTTTAATGGCAGGGAGGAGCTCCACCTGAGCCACTGAGGAGAGGAAGATGGGCGTCCCGCCTCGGTGTGCCACGACGATATTCCGAAGGTCATCCACCGTCTCTACGAGCCCGATGCTTCGAACGATGAACTCCTCCGGTCCCCGTGTGATAAAGCCGGCGGCAGCATTCCGGTTTCCAGCTTCGATCCGGTCGAGAAGGTCGGCCAACGTCAGGTCGAACTCCAACAAGGCGTTGGGGTCCACCAGAACCTGGAACTGCTGGACGTCCCCTCCGATCGTGAGGACCTGGGACACCTCAGGGACGGACTTCAGTTCGTACTTCACGAGCCAGTCCTGCAGGGTCCGGAGCTCCATGGCGGAGTATCCCTCGCCCTCCAGGTAATACATGTAGACCATGCCCAGGCCGGTAGCGATGGGCCCCAGGAAGGGCTCGTGGGCCTGGGGTGGGAGATCGGCTTCTATCTCGTGCAGCCTCGGGGCCAACACCTGACGGGCCCAGTAGATGTCCGTGCCTTCTTCGAAGTAGACGTTGACGACAGAAAGCCCGTAGGTGGAGCTGCTTCGGATTCTCTCGACTCGCGGGAGGCCGAACATGGCGGCTTCCACCGGCACAGAGACCAGCTGCTCTACCTCCTGGGGGGCCAACCCGTGGGCCTCGGTATAGATCTGCACCAGGGCCGGGGAGGGATCGGGGAACACGTCGATGATGAGGTTCTGGTAGGCTACGACCCCACCTACCGAGACGATGCCTGCCACGGCCACCACAAGGAGTCGCTGACTCACCAGGAAGCGGATCGCCTGACCGATCATCGCCGCCCTCCTCGAGGACTCCAGGACTGGATCCTTGTCGAGCGGCCGATCTCTGCCCCGCGGTGGCCGGGGTTAGTGGACATGACCATGGCCTCCGGCGCCTTTGGTGAGCTCCGCCTTCAGGTTGAAGGCCCCCACGGTCACGATGGTCTCGGTGCCATTCAGACCTGATTCGATGATCCGACCCACGGAGAGAGTCACCCCCGGTTCTACATCCACGGCCCTGATTACGATATGACTCTCCCCGGGCGCTTCCGGCATGAGGACAAAGACCACGTGCCGACCTTCCAGGAGCTGGACCGCATCGGGGGGGACAGCCATCCGCTCGGAGTCCGAGAGAATCCGAAGGATGCCCTGGACGTACATGTTCGGCCTCAGGACTCCATCGGGGTTCGGAACCTCCGCTCGCACCCGGACGGTTCTCAGCTGCTCATCGACCTGGTCGGCTATGAAGGTGACTCGGCCCGGGAAATCCCGATCCGGGAAGATCGGCGTCCGGATCACGATTTCTGCATCTCTATCCAAGAAGGCCATCTGGTCCTCGTAGGCGTCCAGGCGGGCCCACAGGGAGGAAAGGTCTGACACGGTGAACAGAGGATGGCCGGCCTGGGCATGTTCTCCAAGCACCGCATGTCTTTCAATGACGACGCCGCCGATGGGCGTTCTGATCGGAAGGGGTGAGTCCACAGCGGCGTGGTCCAGCGGAGGTACGGATACGTCGACCGCCTTTTCCAATTCCCGCATCCGGTCTTCTCCGAGGCCAAGAGAATGGAGAACCACTTCGGCAGCCCTGCGAGCAGCCAGGTGCTGTTCGTATACGGCTTGGCGCCTAAGGAATTCACGTTCTTCGATGGCTCGGCTATCCCGAAGAGTCTGAGCCCGTTCGAAGTCCTTTCGGCTCAGCTCGGCCTGAGCGTAGGCCTGAATGAAGTCGGTTTGGGCTCGGGTGAACTCGGGGGAGTTCATGGTCGCCAGGACCTGTCCGGGTCCGACCCTGCTTCCCAAATCCACCCGGATTCCCGAGATCTGGCCTTCCACCAGTGGGGTAATGAAAGCCGTCCGGTTCTCGTTCAGGGAGAGGGCTCCGGGGAGCGTAAACTCCGCTGAGATCGTGGTCTGGCCGACTGCACCTACCGTGACTCCCCAGTCCTGAATCTGCTGGGACTCCAGGTGGAGCTCGTCCGTTGGCTCGGGAGCACCGGCTTCGGCATCCGTGGCTCCGTCATCGGGTCCTCCCCCTCCGCAGGCGACAAGGGTGTACGCTCCAAAAAGGAGGGCCAAGTGGAACCGACCTTTAGTGTGCTCATTGGGTTTCACGGGATTAGTCCTCACAAGATCCCCCCTCCAACGGCCCGGTTCAGCTCTGCCAGCTCCCGGTTCCAGTCGTAAAGGGCCTCCTGGTATTCGAGTTGAATGGATTGAAAAGTCCGCCTGGCATCCAGGTATTCCACGAGGGAGATCTCTCCCTCCCGGTAACTCGTTTCCGCGATCTCCATGCTCATCTCCGCCTCTTCCAGCAGGCCTCCCTGGAATAGCTGTAACGTTTGCCGGCCGAGCAGGAGATGGTTGTGATGAAGGGTCAGTTCCGCTTCAAGCTCCAAGAGGAGACCCTGCTCCTGATATTCCGTCTGCCGGAGGGTTTGCCTCTCACGCTCGGTGGCAGCCCGGGATTGGTTCCAGAGAGGGACCTGGAGGCCGAAACCCCATTTGAAGATGTCCCCGTCCAGCTCCTTGGCCGAGGTGGCCGACACCACCGGGTCCGGAATCCACTGGAACTGGGTAGCCTTGAGGTTCTGGCGGGCCGCCTCACGTTGGCGGGCGGCCTGAGCGACGAGGGGATGTCGCGGAAGCAGGCTCTCTTTCAGTTGATCAACGGCGGGGACGACCAGGTCGGAGAGGAGCTCCCCCACCAGGCTGTAGTCCCCGGGGAGGGTATTCCCAAGGAAGGTGTTCAGGTGCTGCCGGTGCTGGCTCAATTCCAAGATCGCCTCGGAGACCTCGTTCTCCGACCTCATGTGTTCAACCCGAAGACGGATGGCTTCCAGTTCCTTCACTTCTCCGACCCGGGCTCGTGTCTCGATCAGCCCACGAACCTCCTCCAGCGCTTCCTCGTTCAATCGGGCGAGACGGAGCCTCTCCTCCAGGAACAGAACCCTGTAGAAGTGGAGGCGCACTTCCGAATCCACGTCCAGGGTGCCGAAGTTCACTCCTTCGTCGGCGGCCTCGACCAGGGTCTTGAGAGCGCCCTGCCTGTAATGCCGGGAAATTGGATTCCTGATGGTCTGGCTGACGCTGAACTCCCGGAGGGTCTTATTCTCACCGCCCTCGAACGGGTCACCCTCACCGGTCACAAATTCCAGCTCCGGGTTCTGGAAACGGCCTGAATCCCTTCGACCTGCATCCGCGGATGCCCGGCCTGCCCGGAGGGCCAGTAGGTCCGGGTTGCGCTCCCGGGCCAGGCGTATGAGGTCGTCCAGGTTGTAGGATTCCACCGTTGATGGCGTCTGGCCGGCTGCAGGGCTCTGAAAGCTCAGTACCGTCAGTGCCGTCACCGCCATCACTCGGAATGATGTGGACATCGTCCCCTCTTTTTCTGCGTTTTCCCCATTTCCTGTGTTTTTTTCCGGAAATGGAGCATCCGCCACAATAGTCCTCGGGGGACTCCGTGACAAACGCCCAAAAGCCCGGGTAATTCCGGCCGTTTGACGGGGAAGGGGAACCCCGGCAATATCCGTGAGTTCGAAGATTAATGAACCAACAAGGAGGCCGCGTGTCTCACGAACCCCGTGTTTTGCTGGGCCCTGGACCGAGCAACGTTCATCCCAGGGTATTTCAGGCGATGATCAGCCCCATCCTGGGCTATCTGGACCCGGATTTCTTGCTAGCCATGGACGAAACCATGGCCCGCCTGAGGTATCTCTTCCAGACCCGAAACGAGTTCTCCGTCACCCTCCCGGGGACAGGCATGGCCGCCATGGAGGCCGCGGTCTGCAACGTCGTCGAACCCGGAGATGAGATCGTCGTGGGCATCCATGGCTTTTTCGGGCAGCGAATGGCCGAAATCGTGGAACGGCATGGTGGCACGGCGGTCCGGGTCGAGGTAGAGTTCGGTCAGGTCGTGGGGGTGGATCAAATAGAAAAGGCTTTGGACGAGCACCCCAGTGCAAAGATGGTGGGTGTGGTCCACGGCGAAACCTCATCGGGAATCGGTCAACCGCTGGCGGAGATCGGGAAACTCGTTCGGGAACGGGATAAGCTCTTCCTGGTCGACACGGTCTGCTCCTTGGGGGGAGCCCATATCCCGGTGGACGAGTTCCTGATCGACATCTGTTACAGCGGGGGCCAAAAGTGTATCGGAGGCCCGGCCGGGATTTCTTGCATCACCCTGAACGAACGGGCCCAGGAGGTCGTCCAGGCCCGGTCCAAGCCGGTGGACACCTGGTACCTGGACCTCATGCTCATCAAGAAGTACTGGTTTGCCGATCGGGTGTACCACCACACGGCCCCGGGGCCCATGGTTTTTGCGTTGAAAGAGGCTCTGGGCATCATCCAGGAGGAGGGTCTGGAGAAGCGCGTTGCCCGCCACAATAAGGTCGGGGACCTACTGAAGGAGGGGCTGACCGATCTGGGCCTGGAGCTTTTCGGAGATCCGGCCAACCGCCTCTCCATGCTGACCTGTGTGATGATCCCGGAGGGGGCGGATGACGCCACGGTTCGGGGCCGCCTACTGAAGGAATTCGGCATCGAAATCGTGGGTGGGTTCGGGCCTCTGAAGGGGAAAGCCTGGCGGATCGGGCTGATGGGGTACAGCGCAAGTGAGAGGAACGTCCACTACCTGCTGGCGGCCCTGAAGGAGATACTGCCGGGTTAGAGCGTTTCTTGATCCGACTCGCGTCCAACTCTCGCGCAGGCGTGGAAAGAGGGGGCCAGCCATTTCGGCCGGCCCCCTTCTTTGTTTGGGCCCTCCCAGTCCATGCGGGGGTTCAAGCCTTCTGGGCAACTCCGCCCGACATTCAGCGGATTACTGGATCCTCCTCCCGTTCACGTCAAGGAGAATGGGATCCCCGAGACCCAAACCTCTCAGGGCGTCGAACTGGGTCGCGGCGTCCCCCACCACCAGGTAGATCATCCGATCCGGGTCCAGGTACTGCTGGGCCAACTTCCGGTGTCGGTCCAGCGTCATCTCCCTGATGATCGCTTCCTCATTCGCCACGTAGTCGAAGGGTAGATCGTAAGTGGCGATCTGGCCGAGCATGCCAAGTAGCGCAGGAGTTGTCTCGAACCGCTGTGTGTTGGAAAGGGTCAACGCGTCCTTGGTGAAGTCCAGGCCTTCCTGAGAAATCCCCTCCCGGTAACGGGCAATTTCGTCCCGCACGATCTCCACCGTCTCCCGGGTGGCTGACGACATGACACTGCTGGATGCCGAGAAGGTCCCCGGGTACAGGCCGCCCCCGAATCTGGAGCGGGCCCCGTAGGTGAATCCCTTTTCCTCCCGGAGGATCATATTCAGAATTCCGTTGAAGCTCCCTCCCAGATGATGGTTCATGACGGTGTTGGCGAAATATTCCGGGTGGGTCCTCGGGAGGGCCAGATGGCCGGCGTAAACCACGGACTGCTGGGATCCGGGGATGTCCACGAAGTAAAGGGCCGTCCCAGGCTGTGGCTCGGGCTCAGGATAGGAGATTTCGGGGACATCCGCTGCGGGCCAACTCTCCTCCAGAGGCCGGAAAAGCTCAACGGCTTCAGCCTGGGTGATGTCTCCGGCGATGGCGATGTAGGACACGGAGGGTGAGAAGTGTGTGGAGTAGTAGTTCTTCAGATCCTCCATGGTGATGGCTTCCACGGTCTCGGGTGTTCCAAGGGTGGTTTGGCCCAGGAGACTGTTTTCTCCGTAGACCAGGGTCCCGAAGACATTTGTGGCCACGGCTGCGGGATCCGCGCTCCGACGGTTCAGGGTTTCGATGGTCTGGTCTTTGATCCGGGGGAATTCTGTCTCATCCCAACGGGGTTCCAGGAGGATCTCCCTGGCCAATTCCATCATCTCCCGGGCCTTCGACTTGAGTCCGGTTCCGCTCATGGTGATGGACTGACGGCCGGTGACCATGTTGATGTACGCCCCCAAGCCCTCGATGGCTTCCTCCAACTCCAGGGGCGTTTTGCCGGCGGTTCCCTCCATCATTACATCGGTGATCAGGTTGGCCACCCCGACCATATCGGGATCGTCCTGAAGCATCCCGCCCTCCAGCGTGAGGGCAAAGTCCACCAGGGGGACCTCGGGCTTCTCGATGCCGTAGATTCGGAGACCGTTGGCATAGGTGTGGGTCCAGACGGTGGGGATGGTCACAGACGGTACCGGTCCCTTAGTCGGCTCGACGGAGCGATCGAAGGACGAGGGGAGGGGCTCCACGGCGGGCACTTCCATCCCCGCGGCGGCGCTCACCAGTCCCGCCGGTACCTCCGGAATCACAAACCTCTCGGAACCCTCGGCCGCCAGATCGGCCTGACCCCTGGGTACGAATGAGGTGAGGACGTAGGGTTTGGCCTTGATATAGGTGTTGTAAACCCGCACGAGATCATCGGGGGTCAAGGACAGCAACTCCTGGATGTATTCCTCGATGTATCCGGGAGATCCGGCGAACTCGGCGAAAGCAGCCAACAAGTTGGATTTGCCGAGGATCCCTGCCAGGCCTCCGTAGAAGCCTGTTTCTACCGTGGCCTTTACCCGGTCCAGGTACTCCTCGGAAAAACCTTCCTCCTCGTATCGGCAGAAGGCCGCGTGGATGGCATCCTCGACCTCTGAAAGAGAGGTGCCAGGGAAAGCTCTTACGGTAATCTGGAACTCACCGGTGATCTCCTGGCTTCCGTTGAAGGCACTAGCGGCGGGAGCCAGCTTCTCTTCCTCCACGATGACCTTGTAGAGGGGGGCATCCTTTCCAAAGCTGAAGAGCTCTCCGAATAGGAGGAGGGGCAATTCGTCTTCAGTGTACCGGGGAACGGTGGGGAACACCATGTTCAGCTCGGGGCTCCGTGCGAAATTGTCTTCGTGGAAAGCCCTTTTGGTTTCCGTGAGCTGAACCGGCCGGGGATCGGGGTCCGTTACCGGGTCGGACGGGGGTATTTCCCCGAAGTATTTGTCCACCCATTCCCGGGCTTGAGCTTCGTCATAGTCCCCGGCGATGACCAGAGTGGCGTTATTGGGCCCGTACCACGTCCGGAAGAAGTTCCTCACGTCCTCAACGGTGGCGTTGGCCAGGTCCTCGAAAGACCCGATGACCTGCCAGTTGTAAGGGTGTCCCTCGGGGTAGAGGAGCTTCCCGATGACGTAGTTGGTATGGCCATAGGGGCGGTTGTCGTAGTTTTGCCGCTTCTCGTTCTGAACCACCCCCTGCTGGTTCAGGAAAGCCTCCGTGGTGACGGTGGGGAGAAGGTATCCCATCCGGTCCGACTCCAACCAAAGGGCCATCTCCAGGGCGTTGTTCGGGACCACCTCGAAATAGATGGTCTGGTCGTTGGACGTCCCGCCGTTCAGCATGCCCCCGGCGGCCTGGACTTTCTGGAAGAACTCATCTTCCCCCACATGCTGTGAGGACTGGAACATCATGTGCTCGAAGAGGTGAGCGAAACCCGTTTTCCCCACCTCTTCCCGCCCCGAGCCTACGTGGTAGAGAACCGCCACGGCGACGATGGGATCGGACTTGTCCTCGTGAAGGACCACCGTCAGGCCATTGTCGAGTTGGTAGTCCTCGTAGGCGATCTCGAAGTCTGGCCCGGCGGCCTGGCAGGCCGGAAGGAGTGTGAGAAGAATAAAAGCTAAGAGAACTGCAGGATGCCACTGGGATCGCATTGTGTCCCCCTGGAAGTTCGTTGGGGTCCCGCGCCAAGGGGACTCCCGGAAACAGATCGTCAACCCTGTTACGTGATCCCACATTCTGTGGTGAAAAGTCTTGGGACGCCAGTGAAAAAACCGACACTATTATCTTTGCCGGGACCCCGGGCGGAGTGTATCCTCAATCCCAATGTCACCATTGATTGTGGTTCTGGTTCTCACAGCTTTTTGGCTGGCCTATCTCGTGGTCGAACGGGTGCGCCTGGACCGGGACCGAAAGGCGGTGCCTCTCCACATCGCCGTCACCGGCACGAGGGGAAAGACGTCCGTGACCAGGCGACTCGCGGCGGTCCTCGAGGAAGACGGCCGACGGGTCCTCGCAAAGACCACCGGCTCCGAAGCCGCCTATATCCTGCCCGGTGGGACCGTTCAGGAGGTTCGTCGGCTGGGCCTCCCGTCCATCATCGAACAGAAGAGGCTCCTCAGGAAGGCCGCATGGGCCGGGGCGGATGTGGTTCTGGCCGAGGTCATGAGCCTCCACCGGGAGAACCACCGGGTCGAGGTCCATGAGATCCTCCAACCGTCCCTGGTCCTCGTGACGAATTTTCGGGTGGACCATGTGGAAGCCCACGGGAATACCAGGGAGGAAGTGGCTTCGATTCTGGCACTGGATGTGCCCCCTGGTGCCACAGGCCTGGTCCCTGAGTCCGAGTGGGAGGATGGCTTCGCCCACCTGGTTTCCGGGACGGGGGGCACGGTCCTGAAGGTGCCAACGGGTGAGGGCACACCTTCAGGCCGATCGGGAGAGTTCGGGGCCAACGTCGACTTGGTCTGGGCCGCCTCGAGGCATCTGGGTGTGGCGGACCCTGTGATCGACGCGGGTCTCCGAAAGGTCCGGGACGATCTCGGAGCTCTGGCTTGTTGGGCTTTTTCGGCATCCGTGCTCGTCAACGCCTTCGCCGCCAACGATCCCGAATCCACGCTCAGGATCTACGAACGCACCGTGACCGGGCGCGGCGTGAGCCCCGAGGACTGTACTGGGCTTCTCTCTCTTCGGTCTGACCGTGGCGACCGAAGCCTCCAATGGGTGGAGGCCCTGGAGCGAGGCGCCCTTTCCAGGTTCGGGAGGCTCTTTGTCTCGGGCTTCCACGCCCGGGCCGTCCGTTTTGCTCTCCGGCGTCACCCGGAGGCCTGGAAAGTCGAGATTCTCCGACCCGGCCCCCCGGAGGGGATCATGGCTCAGCTTCTCGGGGAAGGCGGGGCTTCAGACCAGCCGACGGACGGACCGGCTGGCCGCGTAGTGTTCGGGTTCGGGAACATCGAAGGTCTGGGACGGACCATGGTGGAACACTGGCGGAAGGTAGGGGAGCCATATGGGATTTGAGCTGCCGTTCGCGGGACTTCTGATCTCTCTGGCCATCATCGGCCTCACTGGGGTGTACCCGGGAGGGATCATCGTCCCGAGCTACCTCGTCCTGTTCGTTTCCCAACCTGAGCGTATCGTCGGAACGCTGGTCGCGGCGCTTCTGGCTCACTTCGTCTTCCTGGTCGCGAGCCGTCGGTTGATCCTGTTCGGTCGTCGCAGATTCGTCTTCCTCATTCTTGTGGGTGGCGTGTGGGCGGTCCTCTGGAGGACGGTTTTCCCGACGCTGTTCCCGGTTTCTTTGGAGTTTACCGTCATCGGTTGGGTGATACCCGGTTTGATTGCCCACCACTTCGATCGCCAGGGGGTTCTGGTGACCCTGGGATCCATGTTGGCTGCCACGGTGACGATCGCCTGGCTTGGCCGAATCCTGAACCTCGTCTGACATCCCAGGGATTCGTGCTTCGACTTCCGTCTTCCCCGTCACCGTCCCACTTCAAGGGACGGTTCGTAGCCGGGGGCCTGATAAGCCTCGTGGCATGGGCCCTCCTTCAAGCCCTGGCTCCGCCCCCGGCCATTCCCTGGACACCTCAAATGAGAGAAGCCGCTTCTCAGATGGCCGAGGCACTTTCTGCCGTGTCCGAGGAATGCCGACGGATCGGGGTATCCATGGATCGGGCTCTGGATCCGAACCAAACCTGCCTGATCGGACCTGAATACTCGGAGCTTCTGACCTCCCTGGGCCAGCTGGAAGCGAAGCGGACCTCAATCAATCCGGATTTGGCCGGTTTGATGGTGCACCTCCTCGCCGAAGCCGGGGTGGGCCCCGGGGACCGCGTAGCCGTCGGTGCGTCGGGTTCGTTCCCGGGCCTTCTCGTCGGGACGCTGACCGCCATCGAAACCATGGGGGCCGAACCGAGAACCATCCTTTCCCTGGGGGCGTCCTCATTTGGTGCCACGCGCCCGGGTTTCCACCTTTGGGACCTCTACCGATTCATGGAGGGTCAGGGGTATGTGTCCGGACCGGCCGCTGGGGTTTCTTTGGGAGGATCCGGCGATGTTGGAGAGAATCTGGATCCCGAGTTCCGCGCTGGATTGGCGCAGGATCTCCGGTCGGCCACTCCGCCCGGAGGGAGCACCCGGTTTCTCGAGAGCTCCGACCTTCGATCGAACGTGGCGGAACGGATGGCCCTTTATGGGGCCGCTGACGCCTTCGTGAACATCGGAGGGGCGGAAGCAAACCTCGGGACAAGTCCCCGGGTCCTGGATGTGCCTCCAGGGCTGGCCACCGACCTTGTTCTCCCGCCGGAAGGCCAGCGAGGCGTGTTGTTCGAGATGGCATCGGCGGGTGTTCCCGTCATTCACCTGCTGCACCTCCGGGGACTCTCGCTTCGCTATGGCCTGCAATGGGACCCTCTTCCCCTTCCGGCCCCGGGCTCGACGCCCCTATCGGATTCACAAAAAGGCAAGGGCTTCTGGTTTTGGCTCCTCACCCTGGCCTACGCCTTGGGCCTGGTGGCGGTTTTCACGCTCGGGGGGAGACGGGAGGGCCAGGGGGCGGTGCGGTAACCGGGTTGAAGGCCTACTTTGCCGGAGGCGGGTGTATCGTGCGTTTTTGATGGAGGTAGAGACTATGATGCGGCAATCCCGACTCGTGTTTGGGCTGGTCGCTGTTGTGTTGAGTTTGACGAGCTTCTCCGGAACCGCATAGGCACAGGATCCGGGAGTGACGGGGGAAACCCCGGTCCTTCTTACGTCCTGCGGGCAGAGCCCCGGCCCGACGTTTGTGAAACTGTTCCTCGGGCGTCTTGGACTCGACCACGAGATGAAGGAAACGGCCACGGCTCAGGATCTGGTGGACGCCCAGTCGGCCGGGACTCCATTCCACTCGCTAATCATCGTCACGGGGGCCAGCCTGAAAGGAATGGGCGCAGCGGGGGTGTCCATACGGGAGGAGCTGAACCGGACGGAAGATCTGATCGCAGAAGCCAGGCGGCAGGGGATCACGATCATCGGCGCCCACGTCGAGGGGATGGACCGGAGAGCACAGGGGGCCGCCCCCGGGGACAACTCCGACGAGCAGTCCATCGATGCCGTGATGCCGAACTCCGACGTCATGCTGGTGCGTCTGGATGGAAACGAAGATCGCCGTTTCACCATCCTTTCCGACACCGAGGGTGTTCCGCTGGTACTCTTCGAGAAGAACATGGAGATGGGCGACGCCCTGGAGAAGGTCCTGAAGAACTGACCTGTGGACCATCCAACCGCGGGGGTTCCGAGCCGGCGACACTGCCATGGTGGGAGAGGTAGGGAGGCCTCCCTATGAGCATGTTCACCTATGCCGGGCTGGTGCTCGGCGTCATGGTGGCCGTCTACATCGTCGCGAAGGCCTTCAAGCTCTCAACCGAACTGTCGATGTTCGCGGCGGCTTTGGGGGGGGCCTTGGCGGGCGGTTTCTGGCTCCCCGCTCGGCATATCGCCGAGGGGGCGATGACCTATCTCGACATCAACCTCATCTTCATCACAGCCACCCTTTTCATGAACATCCTGAAAGAGTCAGGAGGTGTGGCGTTCGCCGTCCGGGGCATCCTGAAGCGGTTCCATCGAAGTCGGACCCTCCTGGTGATCCTGCTCACGGTCCTTCTCCTCCTCCCGGGGGCACTCACCGGCGCAGGGAGCGTTACGGTTCTGATCACCGGCGGAATGGTGGCGGTGGTCCTGGAGACCATGGGGGTTTCCAGAGTCCGGACGGCCGCCATCGTGTTCATCATCGCGGGTCTCAGCGCAGCAGCCCCGCCGGTAAGCCTCTGGGCCATGATGACGGCGGCCGGCGTGAACATGCCTTATGTGGGCTTCTTCTGGCCCCTTCTGGTGCCCTGCGTACTCCTTTCCCTGATGACGATCTTCCTGCTGGGGTGGAGGGGAGAGAAGATCGACCTCGATAAGGCCCTGGACGAGCTTCCGGTCCCACCCGAGAGGATGGGGTGGGGGAAGGTGTTCCTTCCGCTGATCGTGTTCGGGGCGTTGATCTTCATAGGCCGGCAATGGCCCCACGACACACCTGTTCTGGGCTTGCCACTCATGTTCGCCTGCGCCGCCGGCACGTCCTTCTTCCTGTCTCCGGTAAAGCTGGATTTGATCAAGATCTCCAGGGAGACCATTCAGCAGCTCTTGCCTCTCATCGGCACCCTCACATGCGTAGGCGTCCTGGTCCAGATCATGACCCTTACCGGGGTCCGCGGCCTCCTCGCCGTGACCGCAGTGACGCTGCCGGTGGCCCTGGTCTTTGCCACGCTTTTTATCGTCCTCCCCGTCTCGGAGGCTGTCCTCATGTGGGGGGCGGCGCCGGTCCTCGGGGTGCCACTGGTACTTCTCTTCAACAACATCGGATTGAACCCCATCGTGGCCCTGGCCGGGATGAGTGTCATCTGGCCTCTGGGTGACGCCCTCCCCCCGACGGCTATCATCGGACGCCTGACCGTCGACGTGGTGGGGTACCGAGAACGGTACACTCAGTTCTTGAAGGCTTGCGTCGGCCCGGGAATCATCATCATGCTGGTCGGTACCCTCATGGTGATCTACTCGTCGCGCCTCACCTTCCTCACTGGCCTATAGAAGGAGGACGAAATGATCATGATTCAGTCGTTCGTCTCCGTCCTCTACTACCTCTTGGTGGCCTATGTCGTCTTCTTTCTGATCTGGAACTTTCTCAAAAGCAGAAAATGGGACGAGGAGGTCCTTTACATCATCGTTCTGATTCCCTTCCTCCTCCGTCTTTTCAGGTTGAAGTGAGATGATGGTTCGCAAGCTGCTATTTGCCCTGCTTGGACTGCTCCTCCTGGTCACATCGGGCGTCAGCTTCCACCGAAGTCGAAACCTGGGGGAACCGGTGGTTCTCAGCGCCGGGGTCACCGAGGTCAAACGCCTCGGCGACTACTTCGAAGGGATCCGCGGGACGGTCAACGATTGCCACGTCTACATCATGGAGGGGGAGGAGCCGGGGGGGACGGTCTTCGTGATGGGGGGGACCCACCCCGAAGAACCCGCCGCCCGGCTTGCCGCATGGCTTCTCGCCGAGAACGCCGAGATGGAGGTGGGGCGGATGATCGTGGTCCTGAGCTCCAACCGGAGCGCGAGCACGGTCACCAGGGTCGGGGGGGCTTACCCGCCGGACTTCACTATCGCCACCGACTGGGGCGAGCGCACCTTCCGCCTGGGGGACCGGTGGGCCAATCCGCTGGACCAGTGGCCGGATCCGGAGGTCTACATCCACTATCCCAGCAGGCAGTACCTGGCCTACGTGGACATCCGAAATCTCAATCGAACCTGGCCCGGCCGACCCGATGGCAGCCTGACGGAGCGCACGACCCATGCCTTCATGGAGCTGATTCGGCAGGAACAGGTCGACCTCTTCATCGACCTCCACGAAGCCGAGCTTCAGTACCCGGTAATCAGCACGATCGTGGCTCACGACTCCGGTGAGGAGCTGGCAGCCTTTACCTCCATGATGCTGAGCGACACGGAGTTCA
>JABDNZ010000115.1 GCA_013043565.1 Gemmatimonadota bacterium
GCCGGATGGGACGCAAGCATGCTCCGATGGGCGCAGCCGACAGGGAGGGGCCGGTCCAACCTGCCAAACCTCGTGGACCGGACGCCCGCACGCCTGAATCGGTCGCAAGCATGCTCCGATGGGCGCAGCCGACAGGGAGGGGCCGGTCCAACCTGCCAGGCTTCGTGAATACGGCACTCCCGGACCCCGCCGGGTGGCAGAATCAGGCAGGGCAACAGGTTGGCCTCACGATTCCAATTGATCCCCCGTCACGTCATATTAATCCGATTCTGCCAAAGGTCCTGTGAGGGAAGATCGAAGGAGGCCAGGCCCGTGGAAACGGTCCTACAGCTATTGAACGTCCTGCTTCCGCTGGGTTACCTCCTGGCGGCCGTGGCCTACCTGGTCGTGTTCCTGGAAGCTCCCGAGTGGGCGAAAACCTGGGCAACGCGGATCACGTTGGCGGTGGTCGGGGTCCATTTTTCCTATCTTCTGCTGGTGACACTGACCTACCGCCATGTTCCTATGGCAAATTCGTGGGAAGGGTTTTCCTTCATCGCATTCGCGATGGCTGCCGTTTATCTGGCCTTGGAATGGCGTTGGAAGGACCAGGCCACCGGGGTTTTCCTTTTGGTGCCTGTGCTGTTCTTCCAGATCTTCTCGAGCGCCTTTGTCACCCACACGAGGGATGTGGACGAGATCCTCAGGTCCTCGCTTTTCGCTTTCCACGTGACCACGGCCCTACTGGGGTATGTCGCTCTCTCTGTGGCGGCGGTTTATGGGACGATGTATGCGCTCCTTTATAAGGAGCTGAAGACTCCTCGTGTGGGCCTGATCTTCCGTCGCCTTCCGAGCCTGGAAACCCTCACGCGAATGACCATGGGAGCGGTCCTTTTCGGATGGGTCGCCCTCACCCTGGCCATCGTTTTCGGCAGTATCTGGGCGGGCGAACTGGCTTCGAGGGGATGGTTGGATGGAACCTTCCTGACCGATCCTAAGTTCTTTCTGACACTAGCACTGTGGGCTCTCTACAGCTTCACCCTCGGCGGTCGGTACCTCTTTCGGTGGCCGAACAGGCATGTGGCCTATCTCTCAATCATCGCATTCATCCTCCTCCTCGGCTCGTCCCTGGTCGTGAATCTCTTCCTCCCCTCTTTTCACCGGTTTTCCTGATCCCATGGATCTCATTGTCCTGGGCGTAAGTCACAAGACGGCCTCGGCTCAGATCCGAGACGAGGTCCAAGTGCATCCAGAGGAGATGGGGACTGTTTACAGTAGGCTCAGGGCCCATCCGGAATTGCTCAGAGAGGTCTTGATCTTATCGACCTGCAACCGGACCGAGCTCTATGGATTCGCCAGAAACCGGACCGAAGCTGATCAGCTCCTACGGGAGACTGTCGATGAAGTGAAGGGCGTCTCCCATTTCAACAACGGGAAATACACCTATTCCTGGGCGGGGCGGGACACAGTCCGCCATTTGTTCCGGGTCGCTTCGGGCCTGGATTCGATGATGATCGGTGAGTCCCAGGTCCTTGGCCAGGTCAGGGAAGCTTTCGAAACGGCAGACGGGCACAAAGCCGTAGGGGCCCTCCTGACGAGACTCTTCAACAACGCCGTACACGTCGGGAAGCGGAGCCGGACGGAGACCGAAATCGGGAAAGGCACGGTTTCAGTCGCGCATGCCGCAGTGGAGATGGCCCAGAAGATCGTCGATCGCCTGGACCGGTCTTCCGTTTTGGTGGTTGGTGCGGGAGAGACGGGAGCTTTGGTAGCCCGACATTTCGCCGATGCCGGACCGAGGGCGCTCACGGTCATCAATCGCACCTTCGACCGAGCAGAGACTCTCGCCGGTGAGCTGAACGGAACCGCCCAACCTTGGGAGGACATGGACCGGGCGCTTGTGGAAGCCAAGATCATCGTCACCGCGACGGGAGCTCGGGAGCCGATCATCGACGCTCGCAGAATGGCCCGGGTCTTAAAGCGGTCCGCAATGGGCCCCAAAGTATTGGTGGACATCGCCAACCCCAGGAATGTCCACCCCAAGACCGGGGCCCTGGACCGGGTGTTCCTGTATGACCTGGATGCCCTCGAGAGCATCGCCGAGCAGAACCATTCTCGCAGAAGGCGGGAGATCCCCAAAGTCGAAGGTATCATCGTCGAGGAAGTAGACCGGTTCCTGGCATGGTACGAGTCCCTCGACATGGTCCCCGTCATTCGGGCCCTCCGGGGGCGCTTCCAGGAAATCGCCGAGAAAGAGCTGAAGCGCCAGGTCAAGAACTTCGACTCGGCTGATCTGGAGGCCCTGGAGGAGTACACCCGAGCCCTGTTGAACAAGCTCCTCCACCAGCCCACCACCCTCATTCGCGGAGTTGAGCCTTCGAGTAAGCATGGGATTCATAAGCTGGTGGCCATCCAGGAATTGTTCGAGTTGGATCTGGAGGCCTTCCGGGAGGATGAGGCCGAAGACGGAAAGGCTGGGGATTCCCAAGGCCCGGAAGACCGGCCGGGGTCCTCCGGCGGGAGCCCGGGGGATGGGGGCGGATCGTGACAGGACCCCGGGAGCGAATCCGAATTGGTACCCGGGGGTCGGCTCTCGCCCGGTGGCAGGCGGAACACGTGGCCTCGGCGCTGAGGGCCCTCCCGGCCGGGCCGGACGCAGATCTGGTTTTGATCCAGACGGAGGGGGACAAGATCCAGGACGTTCCCCTTTCCGGGGTTCAGGGGAAGGCTTTTTTCACCAAGGAGATCGAGGAGGCCCTCCTCGGTGGTGACGTGGACGTCGCTGTCCACAGCCTGAAGGATTTGGCCACGGTCCTGCCAGAGGGGCTGGAGCTTGGCGCCATCATGGAGCGGGAGGATGCCAGGGATGTCCTGCTTTGCTCATCATCCGTGGCGCCAACCGGGTCCCTCTCCTCTTTGAATGATCTCCCGGAAGGCGCGAGGGTAGGCACCAGCAGCCTTCGACGAAGAGCACTTCTGGCTCGTGGGCGGCCAGATCTGGACATCGGCGACCTGAGGGGGAATGTGCCGACCCGCGTTAGAAAGCTGGACGAAGGGCAGTACGATGCCGTCGTTCTGGCTGCGGCCGGAGTGAAGCGTCTCGGTCTGGAACACAGGATTTCTTTTTATCTTCCCCTGGACGAGTTCCTCCCGGCGGTATCCCAGGGTGCCGTTGCGGTCCAGACCCGGTCCGGTGACGCCCCCGTGAGCAGATGGGTCGGGGCTCTCGACCATTCGAAAACCCGAGCAACCACCACGGCAGAGCGGGCCTTTCTCCGGACCCTGGAGGGGGGGTGTCAAATCCCGGTCGGGGCCATAGGGCGGGTGGAAGAAAGGGGTCTTCGGCTCAGAGGCACAATCTGCTCCTTGGACGGGACTCGAGCCGTTTATGGAGAAGTGACAGGAAGGCTTGAAGACGCCGAGTTTCTCGGGCAGTCCTTGGCCCAGGACCTCGAGGCCCGGGGAGGGCGGAGCATCCTCGATGAGATCAAAGGAGTAGGCTCATGAGCCGGGACGTCCCCCTCGCCGGCATCGGGGTGGCGGTCACCCGTGGTGAAGGGCCCAATGGACCTCTTTCTTCCCTCCTCGAGAGTAGGGGAGCTCGGGTCCTCGATTGGGGTTGCGTCGCTTTTGCCCCCCCGGAGGATATATGCCCGCTGTTGGCGAGCCTTGCCCGCATTCGTGATTACGATTGGATCTGTTTCTCCTCCCCCCGGGCCGTGGAGGCCGTGGTGAGGCGCCTTCCAGAGCCTGTGGACGAGGTTCGGGTAGCCGCGGTTGGGCCGGCCACGGCCGCCGCCCTCGAGGAAGCCGGGTGGGGGATCCACCGGGTGCCGAAGACGGGAACGGGGGAGGGTTTGGTCGAGGAATTCCGGAAGGCCGGCGATGCTTCGGGTGCCCGTGTGTTCTTTCCCTCCAGCGCCATCGCACGGGACGTGATCCCTGATGGCCTCGAGGAACTGGGTGCCGAGGTGGATCGTACCACGGCATACAGGATGATCACGCTCCCGGTCGACGGCTCCGCCTGTCGGGAAGCGTTGGAGGCCGGCACCGTCCAGGTGGTGACTTTTGCCAGTCCATCCGCCATGAGAGGACTGCAAAGTGGTATCGGGGAGGGCTTGTTCCTCGAGTTGGCGGTATCGTTACCGGCGGCGGCGATGGGACCGACAACGGCCGATGCTTTGAGGGCGGAGGGTTGGAAGAAGATCTCGGTGGCCACCCAACCGACCTTCGCGGGTTTGGCTGACGCAGCCGCGGAGGCTGTCGAGCTTGGTCTAGCCGATCGGCGCCGAGGAGAGTAGGAGTTTCCGGGAAAGCCCCTGGAATCACAAGCGAGCTTCGACCGAAAGGCGACACACTAATGGCATTCCCCACCCAACGCCCCCGGCGGCTGCGGAAAAACGAGAACTGGCGGAGGCTTGTACGGGAGACTGCACTCTCCACCGACGACCTCATCGTCCCTCTTTTTGTTGTCCCGGGGGAAGGCGTCAACAACCCCGTTGTCAGCATGCCGGGGGTATTTCAACAGTCGGTGGATGAGGTGGTGAGAGAGGCTTCCGAGATCCATGGCCTCGGAATCCCCGCCATCATCCTGTTCGGGGTCCCCCACGATGAGGACAAAGATCCCGAGGGTAGCGAGGCCTACAACCCCGAGGGGCTCGTTCCTCGGTCGATCCGAGCCATCAAGGATGCCGTTCCGGACCTGCTCGTCTGGGCCGATGTCTGCATGTGTGAATACACGAGCCATGGGCACTGTGGCGTCCTCACCGATGAAGGGGAGGTGGAGAACGATCCCACCCTGGACCTTCTCGCCCGGGCTGCCCTGGTTTACGCACAATCCGGGGCGGACGCCGTGGCCCCTTCCGACATGATGGACGGAAGGGTCTGGGCAATCCGTGAGACCCTCGACGATCAAGGGTTGGTGGATACCCCCATCGTCTCTTATGCGGCGAAATACGCCTCGGCCTTCTACGGGCCTTTCCGGGACGCAGCTCAATCCGCCCCCGCTTTTGGAGATCGAAAAGCGTACCAGATGGATCCGGCCAACGTGGACGAGGCTTTGAAAGAGGTCGAGTTGGACATCGACGAGGGGGCCGACATCCTCATGGTGAAACCGGCCTTGGCCTACCTCGACGTGATCCGCCGGGTCAAGACCACTTTCGGCCTCCCAACGGCCGCGTACCAGGTCTCCGGTGAATACGCCATGATCAAAGCCGCCGGCCAGAACGGGTGGGTGGATGAAAAACGGGTGGCCATGGAAAGCCTGTTGGGAATCAAGCGTGCAGGGGCGGACATGATCCTCACCTACTTTGGTAAGGATGTCGCTCGGTGGTTGGCCGAATAGAGTTGAGGGAGAGTCGGGGTATGTCCACGAACAAAGTGAGCAAGGAACTCTTCGAACGGGCTCGGAAGACCATTCCCGGAGGGGTGAACAGCCCTGTGAGGGCCTTCGGTAGCGTGGGGGGCCACCCTCTTTTCATCGTCCGAGCCGACGGGGCTCGGGTGACCGATGCGGACGGAAAGGAGTACCTGGATTTTGTCGGCTCCTGGGGCCCGATGATCCTCGGCCACAACCAGGAGGGGATTCGGCAAGCGGTCCATGAAGCCCTGAAACTCGGAACCTCCTTCGGGGCTCCCACTACTCGGGAAATCGAGCTGGCCGAGCTGGTCGTCGAGCTGGTCCCATCGGTTGAGGTGGTCCGGCTCGTGAACTCCGGGACCGAGGCCACCATGAGCGCGGTTCGCCTTGCCCGGGCAGCCACCGGGCGCCCGAGGTTGGTGAAGTTTCGGGGCGGGTATCACGGTCATGCGGATGCCTTTCTTGTGGAGGCTGGTTCAGGTGCGGCGACTCTGGGGGTCCCCTCGAGTCCGGGAGTAACGCCGGGCGCCGCCCAGGACACGCTCGTCGCCGAGTTCAACGACCTGAACTCGGTGAATGCCCAATTCGAGGCATACCCAGGCGAGATCGCTTGTGTCATCGTCGAGCCCGTGGCAGGGAACATGGGATGTGTGCCCCCCGGGGAGGGGTTTCTGCAAGGCCTCCGAGAGACCTGCACGGCCAACGGCGCCGTCCTCATCTTCGACGAGGTAATGACTGGTTTTCGCGTTTCCAGGGGCGGAGCTCAGGAGCGGTACGGAGTGATGCCGGACCTCACGACGCTAGGAAAGGTCATCGGAGGCGGGCTTCCGGTCGGTGCCTACGGTGGACGAGAAGATCTCATGCGCCAAATCGCGCCGGACGGTCCCGTATACCAGGCCGGCACCCTCTCCGGGAACCCTTTGGCGACGTCGGCGGGCATCGCGGCATTGACGTACCTGAAGGAGAACCCGGAGGTGTTCGAACGGCTGGAACGACGGGGTAGGCAGTTCGAGGCCGGGATTCACGAGATCATCGGGGAAGGGAACTACCCCCTCTCCTGGACACGCGTAGGGTCCATGGCCTCCCTGTTTTTCACTCCGAACGAGGTAACGGACTGGGGCTCGGCCGCCCAGTCGGACCGGGAAGCATTCAAACGGTTCTTCTGGGGAATGTTGGCCCGGGGCATCTATCTGGCCCCCAGCCCTTTCGAAGCACTGTTCCTCTCGGCGGCTCACACGGAAGAGGACATATCGGACGCCCTGAGCGCTACGGAGGAGGCCCTTGGCGAAGTGTTCGATGGTAGGGTGGCCTGACCGATGAGGAGGCCCGAGCCGCCGTTCTTGGCGGCATGCCGAAGGAACCCGGTGCCTTTCACGCCTGTCTGGATCATGCGGCAGGCCGGGCGTTACCTGCCCGAATACCGGAAGGTGCGAGAGAAAGTAGACTTCCTGACCCTCACCAAAACCCCCGAGCTGGCAGCGGAGGTTACGATACAGCCGGTCCGGCGATTTGGTCTGGACGCCGCGATTCTCTTCAGCGATATCATGACGCCGGTGGAAGGGATGGGCGTCGACCTCGAGTTCGACCCCGGTCCCGTCATCGGGAACCCGATTCGGAGGCCGGAGGATGTGGACCGCCTGCGTGTGGCGGATCCTAGGGAGACTGTTCCCTTCGTCCTGGAAGCCATCGAGATTCTCCGAAGGGAGCTTCCTGAGTCAGCCCCCCTCATCGGTTTCGCCGGGGCCCCATGGACTCTTTTCTGCTACCTGGTCGAGGGGGGAGGGTCGAAGACCTTCATAAAGGCCAAGTCCTTCCTGTTTGCCGAGCCGGATTCCGCCAGGGTCCTACTGAACAGACTCGCCGAGATGATGGCGGCGTATTTGAGGGCTCAAGCCGAGGCGGGTGTACAAGCCCTCATGGTCTTCGACTCCTGGGCCGGCCTCCTGAGCCCGTACGAATTCCGTAGCTTTGCTCTCCCGGCTGTCCGAAGAACCTTCGAAGGTCTGCGTGGGCTCGACCTCCCCCTCATCTATTTTCCGAATCAGGGATCTACTCTCCTGGAGGACGCAAAACTGGCGGGTGCCGACGTGTTGGGGATCGATTGGCGCCTGCCTCTCTCCAGGGCCCGGGCCGTGGTGGGATCTGAGGTGGCTGTTCAGGGCAACCTGGATCCGGCGGCCCTCTTCGCGCCGAGGGATGCTCTGGGGACCCAGATCCGCTCCGTCCTGAGGGAAGCCGGGCCCGAACCTGGCCACATTTTTAACCTCGGGCACGGAATCGAACGTACCACCGATCCCGATGCCGTAGCTTTCCTCGTGGACAGGGTCCACGAGTGGACTGAAGGGAACGGCGGGTAGACCCCTCCTGACCCCGGTCCGAATACCCTCCGAACCACCCGGCGATCCGGGAAAACCCCCTAAATCGTTGCTTTTTCTCCCCTGAAACCCTGGGGCATGGGGCACTCGGGATTGGCCCACGCCGCAAAACCGAGACGTACAGTGGCGCCCCCGCAACAGGGAAAAATGTGCCCGGGTGTCCTCTTTTCTGGAGCGTGGGGCGCCCATATGTGGGTGAGGAGCAAATGAACGAAACTCTAAGTTGTTGTTATACATTCTTTTACATGAAAATCGGTCGCTCTCTCGCGACAGCGGAACCCGCCTTTGGGCTCGGTGGATGTCGCCATGCCGGAGAGGCACGTGCCTTGCAAAGTTTTCCGGGCGTTGAAGCATGCACTCTATAGCGTAGCAGACGAAACGATCGGAAAAACCATGAAAAAGCTCGGAATCATCTTATTTGGACTCCTGCTGCTGGCTCAGCCGGTTCAGGCGCAGGACCTGGCTCCGAAGATTGCAGACGGCGCCACGGTCACCTACACGTACAACGGGCCGGAAGCATACTATGGGGGGTGGGGTGTAATTGTCGGCCCTTATAAAGGGACGCTGCTCACCCCGACCAATGCCAACATGACCCTGTATTGCGTCGATTTTTACCGGCGCGTAATGACGGGGACCATCACCGCTGAGGCGCTGAGTCTGTCGAATCCCGGGAACTTCCCGGTTTCTCAGCGCTGGGGCTCTACGACTACGTATAGCCCGGTGGCTTTGGCCAACTTCCAGCAAGCTGCCTACTTGGCCTCCATGTTCCATCAATTCACCGGACAGCCCGGACAGGCCGCCGCCTGGAGGGCGATCCACGGAGCGATCTGGACGTTGGTGTCGGGTGTGCCGGCTACCATCTCCACGGATCCCGACGTCATGACCTATCTGGCCATGGCCAACGCGGGTTATCAGAGCTACGGAGACTACCACGACTGGAGGCTCCTGAAGACCACCGCTGTGAACGGCAATGAGTTTGGAACCAGCCAACACTTCCTGGTTCAGACCGTGTCACCCGAACCCCAGACCTACGTTCTGTTGGGTTCCGGGCTCCTGTTCCTGGTATTTGTCGGACGTCGTCGCCTGAAGGAGAATGGCTACTCCTAAGGGAACACGCCGGATTCCGTCTGCGCGCTAGCTGTAAGGAAGCCGAGCCTCCTCAAGGAGGCTCGGCTTTCCTTATATTGTGTTGAGTGGCCGTTCCCTCGTCTTCACCTTCAAAGGTCCAACCCATGAGCCAGAGTCCCAGTAGAACCTCCGCCCTGATCATCGCAGGGGCCTACTTCTTCCTTTTCACCTTGGTCCTTTGGCCGGTGGTGGACCTCACGTCCACGGTCTATCCCTTCCGGATGGGTGACCCCGGTTGGCGGTATGGGTCCATGGGGTTGATGGCCGCCTACTTGAGCACCCCGGTCCTCGCCATATTCCTGGCCATGGTCGTGTCGTATCTGTTCGGCCACAAGAACACGCTCCGGGCGATCTCCGTGTTTTCTGTCCTGGGGTTCGTGGTCCTGGTGGTGGTCTTGATCCTTTTCCCGTTGGACGTGATACAGGTAAGGAGCGCTACGCCGGAAGAGCAGCGGTCGTCGTTTCAGGTGGGTGCTGCTATTGCTGAGCTCAAACACCTTACCGCCGCTGTGGTCTTGGCCCTGCTGGGGTTTGGCGGTTGGCGAACCACAAAAGAGATGGCCGGGAAGCCCAAATCCTCCCAGTCGAGCGAGCTCACCGCAGAGGTTCTAAAGGCCCAGAAAAGGGACTGATTCGGACTAGTTTTCCGGAGCCGCAGCCGCCTCACGGATCCGCCGGACCTTTTCCTGGTCCGTCAAAGACAGTTCGAACTCCCCCAACACCCGATCGCCGCCCATGCGGGGTCGGGTGTTCTTGTGGGCCATGGCGCTCTTGCTCTCGGTGGTGGCGGTGAAATGAATCTCAGTGGCGCCGGTGGTGGAGACCACGGATCCGACGTTGTCTGCCGTGATGCCTCCTCCGGGCATGACCGAAATCCTGCCACCTGCCTGGCCCGCCAGCTCCCGGATCATCTCCATGCCCTGAGGGACATTTCTCTCCAGGCCGGAGGTCAAGACCCGATCCACCCCCAACTCGATGAGGACTTCCAAGGACTGCATGGGATCGGCGACCATGTCGAAGGCCCGGTGGAAGGTGAGGCTCGAGGGACCGGCCTCGTCCCGGACCCTTCTCATCAACGGCCGGTCCACCGATCCGTCTCGGGTCAAAGCCCCCGTGGCAATGCCATAGGCCCCGGATTCCCTGGCGATTCTGATATCACGGATCAGTACGTCCTTTTCCTCCACGGAGTACAGGAAGTCTCCCCGTCTCGGCCGAACCAGGACCACCGTCGGAATGGAAACCCGATCGAGCACGCCCTGGATAGTGCCGAGGCTTGGAGTGATACCCCCATCAACCAAGCCCGCACAGAGTTCGATCCGGTCCGCCCCCCCAGCCTCGGCGGTCAGCGCGCTCATCACACCCTCGACGCAAACTTCGCAGATCACCATACCTTTCCCCTTTTGTCGAATCGGGATGCACCGGACCGGGTCTTGAAAGAACAGCCAGAGAGAAGATACATCGCTTGACAATCTCAGCATGTCCAGGTATTCATACAAACGTATGAATGAACCCATGACTCAGACAGGAATAGATCCTCCGAATTCGGGGGGGAAGGGGCCTCCCGAGGCCATGGGAACGGCCACCGTGGATCGCCTTTTGGCCGTGGGCCGGCGCCTTTTTGCCGAGGGAGGGTTCGACGGAACCTCCATTCGTTCGCTTACGGCGGAAGCCGGAGCGAATCTTGGGGCCGTGACCTACCATTTCGACACGAAGGAAGGCCTCTACCAGGCGGTCCTCGCCAGCGTGTTTGGGCCCGTCAGGGAAGGCATCGTGAAGCTGGCCCGGTCACCCCTCCCTGCTTCGGACCGTTTGGAGCTCTTTGTTCGTGTGATGTTCCACCATCAGAAAGAGCACCAGGACCTGCCTCGCTTCATGGCTCAGGAGATCGTTCTCGGCGAGCACCCGTCGCAGGAGGTCCTGGAGACGGTCAAGACCGTGGTGGGAGCTCTCTCGAGGATAATGGAAGACGGCCAGGAGGAGGGCACCCTCGTTGAGGGTGATCCGGTCCTCCTGGCCCTCAGCCTCCTATCCCAACCCATTTATCTGTCTTTGATGCCCAGGTTTCTGAGCCGAGAGGACCTCCGGGATGCCGAGCTTCCTCGGCCCAGGGAGTCGGCGGAAAGCCATGTGATCGCCTTGCTGCGGCGAGCTTTTTTTGTTCGCAAGGAGGAGTCTGAATGACGTTACGATTTCTTTCCTTCTTCCTGGCCTCAGGCCTGTTCCTTCCGCCGTTCGGCCTCTCCGGCCAGGAGCTTGCCCAGCCCTCCCCGGGGTCATCCGGTTCCATCTCCCTCCCAGAGGCGATAGAACTGGCCCAGGAGTACCACCCGGTCATTGGCGAAGCGAGGGCCCAGCGGCGCGTAGCGGCAGGGGTTCTCGGTCAGGCGAGGGCCTCCTGGCTTCCCAGCCTCTATTCCGACGCGTCCATCATCCGTCATCAGGAGCCCATGCTTGTGGCTCCCCTGCATGGGTTCGATCCGACGATGGCTCCAGACTTCGACCGGAGCCTCGTGAGAGGAAACCTCACCGTGGGTTTTACCCTGTTCGAAGGGGGTGCACGCCGTGCCAGGATCGACGGCGCCGAGGCCGGGGAAAACTCGGCGGCCCACGGATATGAGGCCTCTCGCATGAATCTGGCGATCCAGGTGAGCGGAGCGTTCCTTGGGGTCCTTACATCGGTCGAACTGCTGGATGCCGCTTCGACTCGGCGTGAGGCCCTGGAAGCAGAGGAGGTCCGTGTCCAGCAGTTCCTGTCAGAAGGGAAGGCAGCCCGAGTGGACCTGTTGAGGGTGCAAGCCTCCTTGAGTCAGGCTGAAGCGGTGGAAATCTCCATCCGATCCCAGCTGGACGTTGCGCGGGCGAGGCTGAGTCGTCTGACGGGCCTGTCCCCGGATCAAGTCCGGGACCAGGGCCTGGCCGATGTAGCGCTGAAGGAACCGCCGATGACCGACGTCTCCAGGGCTCGTCTCCGGGCAAGAGAAGCCAGCCCCGACCTGGGCCTTGCACGGCAACGCCTCGCCGGGGCCGAAGCCGGTGTGAGGGAGGCAAAAGCGGGTTGGTTGCCGACAGTAAGGGTGGCGGGCGCTTACTCCGAATTCGGGGCTTTGGCCGGAGATCATACCCAGGAGTGGCAGGGCGCCCTTCAGTTTTCGTATCCCCTGTTCACCGGCGGCGCCAGGGAAGGAGAACGCCAGAGAGCAGTGGGGGAGGAGCAGAGGGCTTCAGAAGCCCTGAGGAGTATTGAGCTTGCGGTGGATCAGGAAGTCGAGGAAGCCATGGCATCTATCGTCGAGACGCAGGCGAGGGTAGAAGCCCTCGAGCGAGCCGTGGAACAGGCTGCGGAGGTCGCCCGGATCGAGGCCCTTGCCCTGGAGGTAGGGGCCGGGGTACAGACTGAGTTTCTCCGGGCCCAATCGGAGCTCTTCCAGTCGCAGGCGGCCCTCGCGGAGGCGAGGCACGGAGGGACGATGGCCGTGATTCAACTTGTCCGTGTCACGGGGGAACTGACCCTCGCATGGGTTAAGGAAAACATGGAGGTGGTCCGATGAAGCGCGGAGGTCCATTCCTTGGTCTGGCGATCGTGGGCGTGACGTCACTCCTGGTCTCCTGCGGGAGCGACGAATCTGGTGGGATACGAGCCTCAGGAACCGTAGAGGCCACCGACGCCGACCTCGGGTTCCAACAGGCGGGGCGGATCGAGTCGATTCTGGTCAGGGAGGGGGATTCGGTGCAGTCCGGCCAGGAGGTTGCGGTACTGGACCGAAAAGAAGTTTTGGCCCGGCGACGTTCGGCCGAAGCCCAGGGGGATGCCGCCCGGGCCCTCCTTTCCGAGATGGAGGCGGGCTCCCGGGATGGGGAGATCGGAGAGGGTCGGGCGGCACTCACCCAGGCCGAGGAGCGACGGGACGACGCGCTGAGAGACCGAGATCGAGCCCAGCGCCTCTTCGACGGCGGGAGCATCAGCCAGGAGGTGTTGGACAAATCGGCTACGGCCTTCCGGGTTTCCGAGGCAGCAGTAGACCAGGCTCGCCAAAGGCTTCAGATGCTCGTTGAGGGAGTCCGCCCCGAGCGCATCGCGGCACAAAGAGCTCTGGTCGCCCAGGCGGACGCGGCGGTGGCACAGATCGACGCAGCCCTTTCCAACGCAGTCGTCGTGGTGCCCTTCGATGGGCTCATCACGGTCCGCCACAGGGAGCCTGGTGAGACGGTCTCCCCGGGAATCCCCGTTCTGACCTTGATGGATCCCGAGGACCGATGGGTCCGGATCTACGTCCGGGAGGACCGGATCGGAGAGGTGAGAGTCGGCCAAGCCGCGACGATCTCGTCCGATACCTACCCGGATCGAGTCTACCAAGGGGAGGTCGTTTTCATCGCAAGCGAGGCCGAGTTCACGCCGAGAAACGTCCAGACCACGGAGGAGCGTGTGAAGCTGGTCTATGCCGTGAAGGTCCGGATTACCGGCGACCCTTCCCACGATCTGAAACCCGGGATCCCGGCCGACGTTTCGCTGGACGAGTCTTCTCCGGCTGGCACGGAAGGGTGAGGTCCGTGGTCTCACTCGACGGGTTGTCCCGTGCCTTCGGAAGTGAGCTGGCCGTTGAAGGCCTCACCTTTCAAGTAGGTCGCGGAGAGCTCTTCGGCCTGGTTGGCCCGGACGGGGCTGGAAAGACCACGACCCTTCGCATCCTGGGGGGTGTTCTTCCGCCTACGTCCGGACGGGCGATCGTGTGCGGGATCGATGTGGGGGAGGACCCCGAGGGCGCGAAACCCCACATCGCCTACATGTCCCAGCAGTTCGGCCTGTACCAAGACCTGACCGTTCGTGAGAACATCGAGTTTTATGCGGACCTCTACCGGGTCCCGAAAGGGGAGCGTGCCGCAAGGCTGGATCGCCTCTATGCATTCAGCAATCTGGGCCCCTTTCAGGAACGGCTCGCCGGGAACCTGTCAGGGGGGATGAAGCAAAAGCTCTCGCTCAGTTGTGCCCTGATTCACCAGCCAGAGGTCCTCCTTCTCGATGAACCAACCTTCGGGGTGGATCCCATCTCCAGGAGGGACCTCTGGCTGATCCTCCATGAAATGGTGGAGGAGGGCGTTACGGTGATCGTCTCTACCTCCTATCTCGATGAAGCGGAGCGGTGCGATCGGGTGGCCCTCCTGAATGAAGGAAGGGTCCTGGCGCTGGACACCCCGGGCGGTCTCCTGAGCCTACTCCCAGGGGCCCTGGCTTCGGTCCGACTTTCCGATCCAAGGGGCGCTCGGGACTTCATCCGTACCCTCCCGGAGTCCGCGAGCACGGCCCTCTTCGGAAACTCCGTTCATGTGTTGCTAGCCGGGGGCCCCGAGGGACGAGACCAACTGGAGTCCCGCCTCGAGGCCTCGGGTTTTTCCCCCGAGTCCGTCGAGATGATCGAGCCCTCTCTGGAGGACGTTTTCCTCCATCTGGTTCGAGAGGAGTGAGGGGAGGATGACTGAGCGGAGGATGACTGAGCCCAACCCTGACCGCCCAATAGGAGTCGCCGCGGGGTTGAACGGGGCGGCGATCCGGGTCGAGGAGTTGACGCGGAAGTTCGGGGATTTCACCGCTGTGGATTCGGTGACCTTCCACGTGTCAAAAGGCGAGATCTTCGGCTTCCTGGGGCCCAATGGTGCGGGGAAGACCACGACGATCCGAATGCTGATCGGCCTCCTTCCGCCGACCTCGGGAGGAGCTTCGGTTTCGGGATGGGACGTCGAGACCCAATCCGAGGAGATCAGGCGGAACATCGGGTACATGTCCCAGCGTTTCTCACTGTACCCGGACCTGAGCGTTGACGAGAACATCCACCTCTTTTCCGGCCTTTACGGCGTGACCGGGGATCGGTTCAAGGAGCGGCGAGAGTGGGTTCTCGGTATGGCGGACCTGGGGGCCCATGCCGACCGGATGACCGGCGGGTTACCCCTTGGATGGAAGCAGCGGCTTGCCCTCGGGTGCGCCGTCCTCCACGAGCCCCCCATCATCTTTCTCGATGAGCCAACGTCCGGCGTGGACCCCTCCGCTCGGAGGAGATTCTGGGACCTGATCAACGAGCTTGCCGAAGGGGGAACCACCGTACTCGTCAGCACCCACTACATGGAGGAGGCAGAGTACTGCAATCGTATGGTCCTGATGAACCGTGGGAGAGTCGTAGCAGTGGACGCTCCTTCGGGTTTGCGGGGTCGTATGACCGATCCGCTGTTCGAGATCGGTACCCCGAGTCCTCCCAAGGCCGTTGAGGCCCTGAAGAAGGGCGCCGGGGTCAGGGAAGCGGCGATGTTCGGGCGGAAGGTCCACGCGGTCGTGCCAGGAGAGGGCCGAGGGGCTGACCTGATCCGCCAGATCCTGGAAGAGAACGGCGTGCCGTTCACCTCTCTGCAGCGGGTCTCACCCTCCCTGGAGGACGTCTTTGTGGCGTTGATTCAGGAAGAGGGTGGGGCGGTGGAAGGGTGAAGCCGATGGACTTGCATCGGCTTCTGGCCATCGCTCGAAAGGAAGCGATCCAACTCCGAAGGGATACCCGGAGCCTGATCCTGGCTTTTGTCCTTCCCCTTTTCATGGTTCTGTTCTTCGGATACGCGATCTCATGGGATGTGAAGGACATCCGTTTGGCCGTCCTCGACCAGGACGGGACCAGGGCTAGCCGGGAGTTGGCCGAAGCGTTTCAGGCCTCCGGGTATTTTACCGTCGTTGAGCACCCGGCCTCCTACCGGGAGTCGGACCGGCAGTTGTCCACAGGCGGTGTGAGGGCCGTGTTGGTAATCCCCGCTGGTTACGAACGAGATCTTGCCACGAGGAGAGACGTCCCCGTCCAACTCCTTCTCGACGGGAGCGATGCGAATACGGCTACGATCGCGTCGAACTACGCGGAGGCCATCGTAAACCGGCACTCGGCGCAAATCCTTCTTTTGGGCCGGTCTATTCCGGAGGGGGCCACTGCCGAGGTCCGCATCTGGTACAACGAAACCCTCGCCAGTCGGAACATGGTCGTCCCGGGCCTGGTGGCCGTGATCATGTCTATCATCGCTGCCATGCTCACCTCCATGACCATCGCCCGGGAGTGGGAGCGGGGAACGATGGAGCAGTTGGCCTCTACTCCGGTTCGGGCGGTGGAGATCGTGCTGGGGAAGCTGCTTCCCTACCTATTCATCGGTCTATTCGACGTCGCCGTGGTCGTGGCCGTCGGTATCGTCGTATTCGAGGTGCCGTTCCATGGGAGCGCCCTTCTCCTTGCGGGCCTATCGTTCCTTTTTCTCCTTGGGGCTCTGGGTGTGGGGATCTTCATCTCCTCGGTGGCCGACTCTCAGATCTTCGCGATGCAAGCCGCCATGGTGGCCACCTACCTTCCGGCAATCCTCCTCTCCGGGTTCCTCTTCGATATTGCCGGGATGCCGATAGTCCTTCAGGGGATCACCTTTCTGATTCCGGCTCGCTACTTCGTGGTCGTGACCCGGGGCGTGTTGTTGAAGGGCGTCGGCGCCGGCGTCCTCTGGCCACAGGCGGTCTTCATGCTGGTTTTTGCCGTGGTTGGATTGACCTTGGCCACGAGGGTATTCAAGAAGGAGATCAAGGTATGAAGATCTCCCCGCTTCGTGTCCGGGTCCTTGTCCAAAAGGAGATGCGTCAACTCCTGAGGGACCCGAAAACCAAACGGATGACCTTCGCGGCACCCATCATACAGCTTCTTCTCTTCGGCTACGCCGTAAACACCGATGTCCGGAATCTGGCGACGGTAGTTGTGGACCAGGACCAGACTGCTGTATCGAGGCTTCTTGAGGAGAGACTGACCGCCTCCGGGTACTTCAGGATTGTCGAGCGCTCGGACAGGGCAGTCGAGATCCAAGGGGCTCTCGACGGGGGAAGGGCCGTCGTCGGGGTCCAGATTCCACCGGGCTTTACCGAGAACCTGGAAGCGGGAAGGCGTGCCCAACTCCAGGTGCTGATCGACGGTACAAGCTCGAACACGGCTACGGTGGCTCAGGGATATGTGGGGCGAATCGTCCAGGAATTCGCTGCAGAGCAGGCGGCCCACCGGGGGCTGGCGATAGCGGGGGGGATCGACCTCCGGTCCCGGGCCTGGTACAACCCCGATTTGGCCAGCCAGGACTACAATGTGCCCGGCATCATCGGCCTGCTTCTCATGCTGATGGCTCTCCTCCTCACCTCGCTGGGGGTGGTTCGGGAGAGGGAGCTCGGGACGCTCGAACAGCTCATGGTCAGCCCGATCTCGCCCAGGGAGTTGATCCTCGGGAAGACGATCCCTGTAGTGATCATTTGTCTGATCGACTTGGCCCTGATCACTACTGTGGCCGTACTCTGGTTCGGGATTCCGCTTCGGGGATCGCTGGTGACTCTGGTGGCAGGGTCTTTTCTGTACATCCTGGCAGGTCTCGGATTCGGGCTTCTGATCTCCACGATCTCCAAGACGCAGCAAGAAGCCTTCTTGACCATGTTCCTGTTTTTCCTTCCGGCCATCATCCTTTCCGGATTCATGTACCCGGTGGACACGATGCCGCCCTTTTTCCAGGATTTCTCCCGCCTCAATCCCATCAGGTATTTCATGGAGATGGTCAGGAACATCTTCCTGAAAGGCCACGGTTTCTCGGAGCTTTGGCTTCACTTCACCGTCCTCACGTTCATGGCAATCCTCGCTCTTCTGGCCGCTGGATCTCGCTTCAGGAAGAGCCTTGAGTAGCTCTTTGGAGTAGGTTATTGTCGATTATCTAGGCATCGACCGTTCTCCCTGGATTCCACACCATGCCGAAGAGAAAACCTGACCTGTTGCACGGCACCCTCGACCTCCTCATCCTCCGGTCTCTGGATCTGGCTCCAATGCATGGATGGGCCATATCCAAACACATCCAGGCGGTTTCAGAGGACGTGCTCGAGGTCAATCAGGGGTCTCTGTATCCGGCGCTCTATCGGTTGGAAGGACGTGGCTGGATTCGGGCGGGTTGGGAAACCACGGCGACCGGTCGGAAGGCAAAAGTCTACGCTCTCACTCGAACCGGCCGAAGAGAGCTGGCGCATGAAGAGAGCAGCTGGGCCGCTTTCTCCCTGGCGGTAAACAGGGTCCTGGGAACGGCATGACCCAAGGCCATGGCACCAAAACAGGGTCCTGGGAAAAGCCTTACCCAGGACCCTGAAAAACCGGAGCAGCCGTCTCCGGCTGATGTGTGCTCGGTTTAATAGAAGGGGTTGTCCCCTGAAGTGTGGTCGGTGACGTCGTGAACGGCGGTAATCTCCGGCACCGCCTGGCGGACCATCCGTTCCACACCTTGCTTCAGCGTCATTCGAGACAAGGCGCACCCCTGACATCCACCGGCCATCTCGATGAACACCTCGCTCCCCTTGACGTCCACGAGGACGATCTCGCCTCCGTGGGCGGAAACCGCTGGATTCACCTGAGCGTCAAGCACTTCTTTGACTTTGGTGGCCAGTTCACCCTTCGGCTCTCCGGAGA
>JABDNZ010000116.1 GCA_013043565.1 Gemmatimonadota bacterium
GTGGTGGCCATGTCCTCCACGTGATCTGCGATCTCACCATCGCCGCCGAGAATGCGGTCTTCGGCCAGACCGGGCCCAAGGTGGGGAGTTTCGACGGCGGTTTCGGAGCGTCCTACCTCGCCAGCATCATTGGGCAGAAAAAGGCCAGGGAGATCTGGTTCCTATGCCGGCAATACAGTGCGGAGGAGGCCGAGGCCATGGGGCTGGTGAACGCGGTGGTACCGGTCGAGGCCCTGGAGGATGAAGGCTGGAAATGGGCGCAGGAGATTCTGGACAAGAGCCCTCTCTCCATACGCCTGCTCAAGTCCGCCTTCAACGCAGCTGTGGACGGCCAGGCGGGAATCCAGGAGCTGGCCGGAAACTCTACCCTTCTGTTTTACATGACCGAAGAGGCGCAGGAAGCGAAGAACGCGTACGTCGAGAAAAGGAAACCCGACTTCCGAAAGTACCCATGGCTTCCGTGGTAGGAAGGTATGTCGCTGCGGGACGGCGCTCCCGCCCCAAGGAGATGCCACGTTACAAGGTTTGGCTGATGGCCTCCCGTCCCCGGACCCTTCCCGCGGCTGCGGCCCCCGTCCTTTTAGGCACGGGCTTGGCTCTGGGAGACGGTGGGATGCGGATCTGGCCGGCCCTGGCGGCGCTGATGGGTGCCCTGCTGATCCAGATTGGGACCAATCTGGCGAACGACTACTACGACCATGTCCGAGGCGGGGACTCCGAGGATCGCGTCGGCCCTGTCAGAGCCACCCAAGCCGGGCTACTACCGCCAAAGACCGTTCGAAATGCGGCGTTCTTTGTCCTGGGGCTGGCCCTGCTGATCGGGTTCTATCTCGTGGACATAGGCGGGATGCCGATTCTCATTATCGGCATCGCCTCCCTGCTCTGCGCCGTCGCATATACGGGAGGGCCGTTTCCGTTGGCCTACCACGGACTGGGAGACGTGTTCGTCTTCGTTTTCTTCGGGCTAGTGGCTGTTGGAGGAACGTACTGGGTCCAAACCCTGGCTTTTGGACCGGAGGTGCTCCTGGCTGGGGCCGGTATGGGAGCCCTGGCCACCGCCATCCTCGTGGTGAACAACCTCCGGGATCTCGAAACCGATGCCAGAGCGGGAAAACGAACCCTGGCGGTTCGGCTCGGCATGCTCGGCACAAAGGTCGAGTTCGGGTTCCTGGTCGTCCTGGCCTTTTCGGTGCCGGCCATCGGCAACGGGGCCTTCGGCTGGAGTCCCTGGACCTGGATCACGCTTTTGGCTGCGGCCCTCCTCTTCCGGCCCCTCTCTTCCGTCCTGGCCTATTCTCCCAGGAAGGACCCCCGGACCCTGATCCCAGCCCTGGGGAGGACTGCCCAGGCCGCTGGGCTTTACGGGCTCCTTCTCGGGGCGACACTGGCCTTGGGCTAGCATGCCCTTTCTGACTTCGACGGGTTCGAAAACGCCCAACGCATTGGCCTTCGAAGACCTCCAGGGACCCCTCTCCTACGCCGATCTCTCGGAAAAAGTCGATGAAGCCGCCCGAAAGCTGCGGGCTCTTGGAGCCGGACCTGGAAAGGCAATTGCCCTCCCGGGCGTGGTGTCTCGAGAAGGGCTGGTGGGCCTTCATGGGATCTGGAAGGCGGGGGCCTCGGCAGCTCCCCTCAACGAGCGGTGGACCGAGAGTGAAAAAGCCATCGGGCTGGAGGCTCTCTCTCCGTTTCTGATCTTGGAGGGGCCCGATCTTCTTTCCCGCCTCTCCGAGGTTCCGCCCTCCACCGGATCCCTCCCTCCACCAGATGGGCGCAAGGAGGCTGTCCGTCTCCTCACATCCGGAACTTCCGGCCGTCCTGGGGTTGTCGGCCTCTCCTACGCGAACCTATGGGCCAGTGCCGAAGGTTCGGCGGCGAGGCTCGACCTGCATCCGACGGACCGCTGGCTGGCCTCGCTTTCGCCGGCCCATGTGGGCGGAATTGCGTTGATCACCCGGACGGCCCTGACGGGGGCTTGTCTCGTCGGTCGTGGTCCGTTCTCCGTTTCGGAATTCATCCGGCTTCTCGAGACCGACAGCATCACCCATGCCTCTCTGGTGCCAACCATGTTGCGGCAGACTCTGGCGGCTTGGGGTGGGCGGCCTGCTCCAGAATCGCTGCGGTGCCTTCTCATAGGAGGGGCTCCGGCGTCAGATAATCTGGTGGACTCCGCCACAGCCCTCGGCTTCCCGATCGCCCTCACCTACGGACTCACGGAAGCTGCCTCCCAGGTTGCCACGGCCCCGCCTGCCTTGGTTCGGAAAAAACCCGGAACGGTTGGTCTTCCGCTGCCCGGGTTGGAGGTCCGAGTCGCCGAAAACCAGGAGCTCCTGGTTCGAGGATCCATGGTAGCATTGGGCCGGACCGACGTTGACGGCTGGCTCAGGACTGGGGATCTGGCTCGGGAAGACGGAGACGGGCACCTGTGGATCATGGGCCGCCTATCCGATCGGATCATCAGCGGCGGAGTGAACGTGGACCCTACTGAGGTCGAGAGGGTGCTGGAATCCCACTCAGAGGTGACAGCAGCGGTTGTGGTGGGCATTCCGGATCCGGAATGGGGAGAGCGGGTGGTGGCCGCAGTCACGGGTACGATGGGGGGTTCGGTGCCGACGGCGGAACTGGATCATCTGTCGAGATCGAACCTGTCGTCCGCGAAGCGTCCAAGGGCGTTCAGGGTGCTGGATTCTATTCCCAGAAACACCAACGGGAAGGTGAATCGGGAGGCAGTGAGGGCTCTGTTCCAGTAGCCTTCCACTCCCATTTCCCTATTATTCTTTTTCAGATTTCCATCCCGACTACGTGTGTTGGGATGGCCTTCGTAAACCCTGTCGTAGTGGGCCAGGAGACGGAATGAAGAACCCTGTGGACGAATACCACTGGCGAGGGATGCTCCAAGACCTCACCGAGGGTGCCCATGAGGCGCTCGCGGAGGAGCCGAGAACGGCCTACATCGGGTTTGATCCGACCGCCTCCTCCTTCCATGTGGGGAACCTCCTGACCATCATGGGACTGGTCCACCTGCAGAGGGCGGGCCACTCCCCTATCGGCTTGGTTGGAGGTGGAACGGGCCTGATCGGGGATCCGTCGGGGAAGGTCCAGGAGCGCCAGCTCCTCACAAGAGATCAGGCCGCGGAGAACCTCGCTGGAATTCGAGGACAGCTCGAGCATTTCCTGGACTTCGAAGCCAAGTCGAATCCGGCCAGGATGGTGAACAATCTGGAGTGGCTCGGCGAGCTCAAGACGGTCGATTTCCTGCGGGACGTGGGCAAACATTTCTCGGTGAATGCCCTCATGCGAAAGGAGAGTATCAGACGGCGTCTGGAGGAGGAAGAGGGAGGCATCTCCTTCACGGAGTTCAGCTATGT
>JABDNZ010000119.1 GCA_013043565.1 Gemmatimonadota bacterium
CCTCCCCCTCCCAGGACGTTCTCCGGGGAATCCCCGCCGGCACCACACCAGGCCAGAGCGATGCTTTCTTCCGGGAGCCCCCAACCGGTGGAGGACCCCTCGGTTGCCCCCGGCGGACCGGCAGCAGAGGACAGGCCACTCCGTCTCCAAAAGCTTCCTTCCCTGACCCCACCAAGGCGGAGAGCCAAGGACGCGGATTCCTCGTCGTCGCCCTCGGGAAGATCGGGAAGGTCGGGCCGAATTCCGACGCCCCAGAGGAGAGTATTGGAAAAAGCCTGGAGGGTCCTGCCATCTCCTCCCATCCAGCCCAAAAGCCCTTCCCGGGCCTCCATGCTGACCTTGCCCAAGAATGGGAGGCCCGATCCATGGAACTCCTGGATCAGGAGTTCCTCCTCCATACCCCGGGGTTCCACGGGCGACATCATCCCTTCCGTGAGTTCCCCCAGGAGGGAGTCCACTTCCGAGCCGGCCTCCTCCTTCAGCCTCTCTTTCAGGGCCCGAAGGGCATACCCCCGGTCCCGGGCCACAAGGGGAAGGGGGTTGTCATCGGCCAGACTCTGGAAATCGTCGACCTCGATAGCCAGGTGCAGGGCCTTGTCCCGTAGCTCCGCGAACAGACCCCGGTCCTCTTTCTTCACTTCCTCGGGGGTGAGCCCCTCGATCCGGAGTCGAACGATCTTCCCGTCGATTCCCCCGGGGACCTCCCCCAGCACCTCCCTCACCTTCCCCGAGAGCTTTCCAGATTCTCCCCGGGGAACCCGGATGGGAGCAAGGGCCACGACGGCCCGCCCGGGGATGGGGTGGAACCGGGACGTGCCGGTCTCCAGATCGAAGGAGAGAAAACCCTTCTCCTGGGCCGCCTCACGCCAAGGTTCCGGCCCAACCCTCTCCAGGGACCCGGAATAGAACACCCGTGGAGCCACCTGCTGGTGCTGGTGATGGTACCCCAGGGCGACATAGTCCCAGGGCGCCGGATCCAAAGGCAGGCCGGGTCCCGCGCCGGTACCCACTCCAGCGTAGGCCAGGAGGACGTTCCAGCGAGCATCGGGGTGGGTCCTCAATTCGGGATAGGGACGGCGAACCACGGCCCTGTGGGGAACCAGGAAGAGGTGGGTTTCCAGTTCCTTCAGGAAGACCGACCGGGCCCGTCCGGTCACCGCCTCGACGTTCTGGAACGGATCCAGGGCAGCCAGGGCCCCGGGGTCCGTCATGGGCCGCGGAGTATCTCTGGCCCCTGCCACCATGAAGATCTGTGACGAGGGGAGGGCACTCCGAAGGGTTTCCAAACTCTGGGCCAGAGCCACCAGGGCGCCTGGTGGGGGATCCGGCCGGTCGAAGATGTCTCCGACCAGAAGAATGAGGTCGGGCTTCAGGCGAATGACCTCTTGGACCGCTCGTTGGAAAGCGAGGGCCACATCTCTCTCCCGGACATTCTTCCCCCGCTCCGCCCTTTCATAGGCCCGATGGCCCAGGTGAAGATCGGAGAAGTGAACCAGGAGCATGTCTCACGACCCCGGGGAAGGCTGAAGACGAAAACCGGCTACGACCAGGGGCCAGGCCGCCGCCCCGGGCTTCGTGAAGCGGACGAAGAACTCCGGCTCGACGCCGATTTCAGGGAGAAGCCTGGGTTCCGACGGTGCCCGGTCCTCCCTGTAGACCATGACCTCATCGAACCATTCGCTACCCTTCCGCATCCACTCCCCGAAGGCCCCGCTCCAGGGAGCCTCTGAACCAGGGAGCCCCCCCATGACCATGGAGCCGCCGAATTCCAGGGATTCATGGAGAAATCTCCAATCGGCGTCTCTAAAAAAGGGCACGCCCCCGAGAGAGGGAAGAGCCTGGCAGTCCACCACGATGAGAGGGAAACGGAGATCCGAATCTTCAGGGGCCGAAAGGGGTTCGTCGAACCGGACGGCCAGTCTTGCTTGGATGCTTTCTCCCACCCCGGCCTCACCATGGTCCGCCGCGTCCATTCCAGAAAAATGGGCCTGGGCCATCTCCACCAGTGCCTGGCTTTCCTCCACTACCTGGAAGCGGGCTCCCGGTACCTGTCTGGCCATGGCCGCCGCCAAAACTCCGCTCCCTCCACCAAGGAAGAGGGCGGATCCGGGGGCCGCCCCGTCCGCGGTACATGCTAGGAGCGTGGCCACCTCCCACATCCTCCCCGGGCCGCCTTCGGCCTCCTGTGCCCCCCTGATCCTCCCACCGGCAAGTAGGACCTTCAACTCCCGTCGAGAGCTCCCGAGCATCCGCCGCTCCACCCGCAGCTCTCCGTCCCGGCCCGAGCGGGATTCCAGGACACCCACCTCCACCCGGGCATCCAGGACGGCTCCCTGAAGAAGGGCTCCCGCCGAGAGGACCACCAGGGAGAAGAGATAGAGGGTATGAGGAGCAGCGTTCGGAATCAGGAGACTCCCTGTGACAAGGAACCCCAAGGAGAACCCGAAGACCGCCGGTGCGGCAATGGGCGTTCCGGGCACCACCCCCATCCTCTCTTCTCCCGGACCACCCATGGCGCCCAGGAGGGATCCTACGGCAAAGAGTGGCAGACCACCCAGGAGGGCCAACCCAACGCCCTGTCCCAGGCCGGTGCCAGCCAGGTCACCCCGGAAGGAGAGGCCCGCCGAGATCCCCGCCGCCATGGCAAAGACCACGAGACAAAAGAGCCACCTGCGCCGGATGTGCTCCACCAATCCCCTCCCCAAGGGGATGGATCCGGT